>CAZREY010000144.1:0-6865 GCA_964599015.1 uncultured Thiobacillus sp. | reverse complement strand
ACGGCACCTACATCCTCAACTCCAGGGACCTGCGGGCCATCGAGCACGTGCAACGGCTGGTGGAGATGGGCGTGGACTCCCTCAAGATCGAGGGCCGCACCAAGTCCCCCTACTACGTGGCCCGCACCTGCCAGGCCTACCGCCGGGCCATCGACGACGCCGTGGCGGGGCGGCCCCTGGACCCCAGGCTGGTGGGGGAGCTGGACGGCCTGGCCAACCGGGGCTACACCGGCGGCTTCTTCGAGCGCCATCCGGACCGGGACTACCAGAACTACCTGCGGGGCCATTCGGAATCCGGCCGCAGCCTCTACGTGGGCGACGTAAAGGGCTACGGCGAGGATGGCCTGGCGGAAATCGAGGTGAAGAACCGTTTCGCGGTGGGAGACCGCATCGAACTCATCCACCCTGCCGGCAACCGGGAGATGACGGTGGAAACCCTGCGGGGTCCCGACGGTCAATGCCTGCAAGTGGCCCCCGGCAGCGGCCACCGGGTGAGGCTTCCCCTCCCCAGGGGCTGGGAGGGCGCCTTCATCGCCCGCTTCGTGAACTGAACCCGAGGAATCGTCCATGCGCATCGGCATCCCCAAGGAAATCAAGGACAACGAATACCGGGTGGCCATCACCCCCGCCGGCGTCCGGGCCCTGGCCCAGGCGGGCCACCGGGTTCTGGTGGAACGGAACGCGGGCCTGGCCATCGGCCTGGAAGACGCCGACTACCAGGCGGCCGGGGCGGACATGACCGATGCCGAGGGGGCGTATGCCGCCGATATCGTGTTCAAGGTGAAGGAGCCCCAGCCGGCGGAACTGGCCTGGCTGCGCCCGGGGCAGCACCTGTTCTGCTACCTGCACCTGGCCGCGGCCCCGGAACTGGCCCGCTCCCTGATGGCGATCGGCGTCACCGCCATCGGCTTCGAAACCGTGCTGGACAAGGCCGGGCGCACGCCCCTGCTGGCCCCCATGTCCCAGATCGCCGGCCGCCTGGCCCTGCAGATGGGCATGCAGGCCCTGGAGATGAAGAACGGCGGCCGGGGCGTGCTGCTGTCCGGCGTGCCCGGGGTGCCCCCCGCCCGGGTGGTGATCATCGGCGGCGGCGTGGTGGGAGCCAACGCCGCCCGCATGGCCGTGGGCCTGGGCACGGACGTGATCCTGCTGGACCGGGACCCGGAACGCCTGCGGGCCTTCGACGAGCAATACGGCGGCCGCCTCAAGACCCGCTATTCCAATGCCGGCAGCATCGAGGAAGTGGCACGCCATGCCGATCTGGTGATCGGCGCCGCCTATGTGCTTGGCCGGCGTGCACCCACCCTGCTGCCCCGGGAACTGCTGCGCGCCATGCCCAACGGCTCCGCCCTCGTGGACGTGGCCATCGACCAGGGGGGCATCGCCGAGACCTCCCGCCCCACCACCCACTCCCACCCCTTCTATGTGGAGGAAGGCGTGGTGCATTACTGCGTCGCCAACATGCCCGGCGCCGTGGCCCGCACAAGCACCCTGGCCCTGGCGGAGGTGACCCTGCCCTACTTGTTGCGCCTGGCCGCCGATCCCAAGAAAGCCATGGAGGAAGACCCGGGCCTGGGCGCCGGCGTCAACGTGGCGAATGGCCGCATCACCCACCCCGGGCTGGCACGCGACTTGGCCTGACAAATATTTCCAACATGTTGTTTCCAAAGGAATCGCCGGGCTTTCTATACCCTTTGTGATATTGGTCACACAGGCAGTCGGGTTTATAAGAAGGCCTTGGATCCCGCCGTCTTATGTCCCCGAAACCGTGCCCACTGCCCGACATCCGCCAACTCGACGCAGCAATCCGGCCCTGTGCCTCGGGTGGATCTGTTTCAGGGCGAAATCCTGGCCCCTGGGATTGGTGGCGGGATTTACCGCCCAGCTTGCACTGATCTTCTTCGTCACCGCCATGGGCCTGAATGAGCTGGAGCGCACCGATATGCGTCTGCGCACCCTGGTGGACCAGCACATGCTGCGCCTCGAACTCACCAAATCCATGCAGGTGGCGGCCCGGGAACGCACCATCAGCCTGACGCGCATGATCAATCTGCGCGACCTGTTCGAGCACGACGCGGAAGTGCAGAGGTTTCACCAGTACGGGGCCAGCTTCATGCAGGCCCGCAGGAAGCTCCTGGGGCTGTCCCTGACGGAAAGGGAGCAGGCCTTGCTGGACCGGCAATGGGAACTGATCCGCCAGGCCATGCCCCTGCAGAACGCGGTCATCGACCTCAGCGCGGCCAACCGCGTTCCCCAGGCCCGGCAGCTGCTGACCCAATTGGTCATACCCGCCCAGGATGCGGTCATGCAGGCCCTGTCCCAACTGGACGACCTCACCCGCGGCACCACCCACGACGCCCTCCAGCAGGCCAGCCTGGCCCACCAGGCCGCGCGGCGCTGGATCATTGCCCTTTCGTCACTGGCCCTGGCCCTGGGGCTGCTGATCGCCAGCATGGTGGTGCGCCACATCCACCGCGCCAATCTCGAGCGCATGCGCATGGCCACCCATGACGTCCTCACCGGCCTGCCCAACCGCATGCTGCTGCTGGACCGCCTGGACCAGGCCCTGTTGCGTTCCCGCCGCCACCAGACCCACGTGGGCCTGCTGTTCATCGACCTGGACGGTTTCAAGGCGGTCAACGACACCCTGGGCCACGCCACCGGCGACGAAGTGCTGAGGCTCATCGCCCAACGCCTCCAGGGCGTCATCCGGGCAGGCGACATCGTGGCCCGGATCGGGGGGACGAGTTCATCATCGGCGTGCTGGATGCCACCAGCACCATGCAGATTTCCGTGGTGGCGGACAAACTGCTCATGGCCATTCGCCAGCCCATGCGGGTGGCGGGCAGCCACATCACCGTCTCGGGCAGCGTGGGCATCTGCATCTCCCCCCATGACGGCGATGACGCCAAGTCCCTGCTGCGATGCGCCGATGCCGCCATGTACTCCGCCAAGCAGGCCGGCAAGGACCAGGCGCGGCAGTTCACCCCGGATTTGCGCGCGGCGATCCTGGCGGGCTCATAATTCCCACTCCCGCATGCGTGCCGGGCATGGCCAGGCCGCACCCTGACAGGAGCTGGAAATGAAGAAACAGACGCTTGCGCTGCTGACGGCGGCCTTCCTCGGCCTGATGGCGGGGTGTGAAACCTACCCCCCCTATGGCGAAGTCCGGGTGCACGACCGGGATTACGACGTGCGCGTGGTGTTCAGCGACCGGGACCGGGCCCTGATTCGTGACTTCTACGCACCCCGCCACAGGGGCCTCCCCCCCGGGCTGGCCAAGCAGGGCAAGGTGCCGCCCGGCCATGCCATGAAGCTGCGCCGAGGCGTCCCCATCCCCCAAGGACACTCCTGGCACGCCATGCCCCGGGAACTGGAGGACCGCCTCTCCCGGCTGCCCGACGGCTACGTGCGGATCATCGTCGGTGCCGACATCGGCATCATGAATGTACGCACCCGGGTGGTGGTGGACCTGCTGGAAGACCTCGCCGACTAGGGTGAAACGTCCCCCGCGCGTTCTTCGCCCGCCGCCCCCCGAGGGGGCATGCCGGTGCCTTGGGGCGGCCCCCCGGCACTGACATGGACGAGGGCGCGAAGTGGTCCGCCCGGGTCACCCGGGAAAGCAATGCCCTGGACCTGGAGGCGGGCGTCTTCACCTGGAACGACCCGGGGCGTATCGCCCTGTCCCTGAAACATTCGGCGGACACCAGCACACGACGCAAGGCGGACCCCTTCCGCTCCGCCATGTCCATGCTGGTGTTCTACATCAACCGGGCAGGCAGGAACCTGGACGAAAACCAGCGCCGCATCCTCGAACAGGCCAAGGCGGAATTGCGCCGCGCCTACGGCAAGCCCCCCCGATGACCCCCTACAATCCGCGCTGAGCCCCAAAGCAAGGAATCCGTCATGTTCGAATCAGCCGAACTCGGCCACACCCTGGACAAGAAGACCTTCGACAAGGAACTGCCCGGCTTGCGCGCGGCACTGCTGGACGCCCAGTACGAACTGGTGGAAAAACGGGGCTTCCAGGTCATCATCATCGTCAGCGGCGTGGATGGCGGCGGCCGACGGGAGACAGTGCACAAGCTGAACGAATGGCTGGACCCCCGCCACATCGAGACCCACGGCATGGGCACGCCCTCGGACGAGGAACGGGACCGGCCCGAGATGTGGCGCTTCTGGCGGGCCCTGCCGCCCAAGGGGAAGATCGGCATCTTCCAGGGCTCCTGGTACAGCGACCCTTTCATCCGCAAGGTCTACGGCGAGATCAGGAACGCCGCCCTGGAAGAGGCCATGGACCGCATCGTGCGCTTCGAGAAGATGCTGTCCGACGAAGGCGCCCTCATCCTCAAGTTCTGGTTCCACCTTTCCAAGGACCGCCAGGAGAAGCGGCTGAAGGCCCTGGAAAAGGACCCCAGCACCCGCTGGCGGGTGACGGAGCGGGACTGGCGCCACTTCAAGATCTACGACAAGTTCCTGAAGACCGCCGACCGGGTCCTGCGCATGACCAGCACCGCCCAGGCACCCTGGTACATCATCGACGGCAGCGATGAGCGCTACCGCAGCATGACCATGGGCAAGATCGTCCTGGAGGCCCTGCGCCAGCGCCTGGACAACCCGCCCCCCACCCATTCCAGTCCCGGCCTGCCCTCCCTGCCCCGGGTGGATGAAAACAACATCCTGCGTTCCCTGGACCTGAGCCGCACCGTGGACAAACAGGAATACAACCAGAAGCTGGAGGCCCTCCAGGGCCGCCTGGCCACGCTGGTGCGGGACACCCGCTTCCAGAAACACGCCGTGGTGGCGGTGTTCGAAGGCCGCGACGCCGCCGGCAAGGGCGGTGCCATCCGCCGGGTCACCGGTGCCCTGGATGCCCGCCACTACCAGGTCATTCCCATCGCCGCCCCCAGCGAGGAGGCCCGGGCCCAGCCCTATCTGTGGCGCTTCTGGCGCCAGATGCCCCGGCGCGGCCACCTGGCCATCTTCGACCGCTCCTGGTACGGCCGGGTGCTGGTGGAACGGGTGGAGGGCTATTGCACGGAATACGACTGGATGCGGGCCTACAACGAGATCAACGACTTCGAGGCGCAACTGCACCAGCACGGCGTCATCGTCGCCAAGTTCTGGCTGTCCATCAGCCAGGCGGAACAGCTCAGGCGGTTCAAGGCCCGGGAGAAGATCGCCTTCAAGCACTTCAAGATCACAGACGAGGACTGGCGCAACCGGGAGAAGTGGGACCCGTACGAGCAGGCCGTGTGCGACATGGTGGACCGCACCAGCACGGAGATCGCCCCCTGGGTCCTGGTGGAAGCAGAGGACAAGCAGTACGCACGGCTCAAGGTACTGCAAACGCTATGTGATCGCATCGAGAATGCCCTGTGACATAATAGCCGACGTTTTTTGTCGACTATTTGAGAGGAAATGGCATGAGCGAACCCGTGGTGGCAGGAAAAGAACCCATCGAAGTGGACCTGGAGGCCGGCAAGAGCTACTGGTGGTGTGCCTGTGGCCGTTCGAAAAACCAGCCCTGGTGCGACGGCTCCCATGCCGGCACGGACTTCACGCCCCATGAATTCCAGGTGGCCAGCGCCGGCAAGTACTGGCTGTGCGCCTGCAAGCACACCGCCAACGCCCCCTTCTGCGACGGGGCCCACGAATTGCTGGATTGAGCATCAGCAACCATGGCCCGGAAAAGGCGGACGACCTTTTCCGGTGCCCTGTACAGGTTGTGACCCCCGGGGGTGGAAAGCGATAATTGGCGGGCTGAGCACACCATTACATGGAAAACTACCTCCTCATCCTCGTCGGCACGGTGTTCGTGAACAACATCGTGATGTCCAAGATCCTGGGCCTGTGTCCCTTCATGGGTGTCTCCCGGAAACTGGAAACCTCCATCGGCATGGGGGCCGCCACCACCTTCGTGCTCACCCTGGCCTCCGGCGCCAGCTATCTCATCGACACCTACCTGCTGGGCCAGGACCTGGCCTACCTGCGCACCCTGTCCTTCATCGTGGTGATCGCCGGCATCGTCGGCTTCACCGAGATGTTCATCAAGAAGACCTCCCCCGTGCTGTTCCGGGTATTGGGCATCTACCTGCCCCTCATCACCACCAACTGCGCGGTGCTGGGCATCCCGCTGCTCAACGTGCAGGAGCAGCACACCTTCGTGGAGTCCCTCCTGTTCGGGCTTGGCGGCGCGCTGGGCTTCACCCTGGTGCTGATCCTGTTCGCCGCCATGCGCGAGCGCCTGGAGGCGGCGGACGTGCCCCTGCCCTTCAAGGGCACCAGCATCGCGATGATCACCGCCGGCCTCATGAGCCTGGCCTTCATGGGCTTCGCGGGGCTGATCAAATGACGGGGAGTGGGAAATGGGGAGTGGGTAGTGGGAAGTGCGGGGGCCTCCCTGGGGTTTTCCCACTTCCCACTTTCCACTCCACACTCCCCAGGATGCCCGCATGCTAGCGGCCATCCTGGTCATGGCCGGCATCGGCCTGGTGCTGGGCGGCGTCCTGGGCTGGGCGGCCATCCGCTTCCGGGTCCAGGAAGACCCCCTGGTGGACAAGATCGACGCCATCCTGCCCCAGACCCAGTGCGGCCAGTGCGGCTACCCGGGCTGCAAGCCCTATGCCGAGGCCATCGCCAAGGGGGAGGCGGACATCAACAAGTGTCCCCCCGGGGGCGACGACGGCATCAAGCGCCTGGCGGAACTGCTGGGCGTGGACCCCAAGCCCCTGGGGGAGGGCCTGGAACCCAAGCCCCGGGCCGTGGCGGTCATCGACGAGAACACCTGCATCGGCTGCACCCTGTGCATCCAGGCCTGCCCGGTGGACGCCATCGTCGGCGCCGCCAAGCAGATGCATGTCGT
>CAZREY010000143.1:0-6898 GCA_964599015.1 uncultured Thiobacillus sp. | reverse complement strand
GCGCTACGTTCGGGACGTAGAGGCCGGAGGTTCGAATCCTCTCACCCCGACCAATCAATTCCTCCCTCTCGATAGACCCGTTTGATGCGCGCCCCGCCGACCGCCATGGTTCGCGGCGATGTCGCACACCCGCATGGTCAATATTTACCACTAATCGTTTCCACCCCCCCTTGCCGCTGTATCTTTGGGTAGGATTATTAGCATTTAATGATATTCGGATTTTTGCCGATATAGGAATCAACCCGTTCCAAGGCAGAGGACCCTCAACATGAAATCCATCGTCTTGATCCTTTGGCTGACCGTACCCACCGGCGCGGATCAGTTCCTGCTCACCCGACATGTGGACGATCAGGCCACCTGTGAACGCACGGGGCAGGCCTTGGTGGAAAAGCATGGCACCGCTGGACAGAAGGTCCGTTTCCAGTGCCATGAGGTGATAGAGGAAGTGGGGAACGTGGACGAGAACGGCAACCCCATCGAGCCCACCGTCATGCACGCCAACAACCACAAAGCTATTCCCTGAACCCTTCCACCTCGATGGCCAGCTTGACCTCGTCGCCGATGAGGGGGATGCCGAAGTTCATGCCGAAATCGGAACGGCGCAATGTGGTGTGCACGTCGGCCCCACATAGCGGTCGGCGCGTCAGAAACTGCAGGGTGCAGGCGTAATCCCGAATCTCCAGGTCTATCGGGCGGGTCTGGCCAAGGAGGGTGAGCTCGCCCCGGGCCGATATGGGCTTGCCGTCGCGGAATTCGATTTGCGTGGCCTTGAACCTGATTTCGGGGAAGCTTGATGTGTTGAAGAAACTGCCGCCCTTGAGTTTCTGATTCAGGTCATCCAGCCCTGTGTCGACGGAGCTGGCATCCACCACGACTTCGATGAGGTGCCTGCCTCCTTGGGGGTCAAGCACCACCCGGCCCTGGCTGCGGTTGAATTTTCCCCGCATGGTGGAGATGCCGTGATGGCGGATCTCGAAGCTGGGGAAGGTATGGGTGGGATCCAGGGTGAAGCGCTCTTCGGCCCCAGCAGGCATGGCCCAGAACATGGCTGCTAACGTGCCTCCCAAGGCCCTTGTGACAAACGCATGTCGCTTCATGTCCCTCTCCCTCAAGGCGTCAGCCAGATGCGGAATCGGGCCTCGGCCTGATCCGCCACCACATCGTTCCAGTCCCCACCGCCGATACCGAAATCCGCGCGGCTGACTTGGAGCCGGCCCTCGGCCAGCCAGGCGCCATTGGCCTGCCTGACCAGGCTGAAGGGCACGGCAACGGCACGGCTCCGTCCCTTGATGGCGAGATCGCCGTTGGCCACGTAGCGGCCGTCGGGCTGCCTGGCCACCGACCTGGCCACGAAGGAGGCCTTGGGATAGCGGGCCATGTCGAACCAGAGGGGACGCCGGGCCTCGCTGTCGCCATCCGGGGAACCGGTATCGATGCTGGCCATGTCCAGGTCCACGCGGAAGCGGGCGTTCTCCACCTTCGCCGGGTCAAAACTGGCCTGGGCGGTGAAGCGCTTGAAGCCGCCTTCCACCGGCACGTTCATCTGCCGGATCACGAAACTGATCTGGCTCTTTCCGTAATCCACCTTCCACTCCTGGGCCAGGGCGGGCAGGCTCGTCAGCAACAGACACAACATCAGAAAACTCTTCATGATCACCTCAGCCAGGGCAACATGCGGACCAGCACCCCATCCTTGCGCACATGGTGGTGATAGATCGCCGCCAGGGCATGAAGCACCACCAGGCCTGCCAGAAGGAATACGGCCCCCTCATGGAATTCCTTCAACACCTCGGCCAGGGCCTTGTCCTTGTCCACCAGGTCCGGTAACGGCAACAAGCCGAACCAGACCACGGGAAACCCCGCCGCCGAACTGTGCAGCCACCCCAGCAGGGGCGCAGAGAACATCAGCAGATAAAGCAGGCCATGCACCAGACTGGAGAGACGCGCCTCCCAGGGGGCAAGTTCCCCCAGCCTGTCCAGCGGGTCCAGATGGCGCAGCAGCAGCCGCACGGGCAGCAGGGCCAGCACCAGCAGGCCGATCCACTTGTGCCAGGCATAGAGCTTGAGCTTCAAGGGCGACAGCGGCATGTCGTCCAGGATCAACCCCAAGGCGAAGGCGGCGGCAATGAACAGGAGCGTCAGCCAGTGCAAGCCGATCAAGGGCCAGCCGTAATGTTGGGAAGACCTCACAACCACCTCCTTACCCGTGCGCGAAAGTTTGCGTACTCCTCGCCGAATACGGCTTCCAGGTGCCGCTCCTCATGGCGGATCACGCCGTAACGGATGATGAGCCACACCAGGGGTACGAAGGCCAGGGGCCACAGGGTCTGCAGCAGCAGCATCACCCCTCCGTAGATGAACCAGTCCCCCACGTAGATGGGATTGCGGGAAAAGCGGAACGGCCCGTCCTGCACCAGATTGGAAGCCGCCTTATAGGGGTTCACCGTGGTGTGATGACGCCAGAAGGTGAACAGGGTCCAGGAGAACAGCGCCAAGCCCACGCCCACCAACCCCCAGGCCAACCAGCCGTTCACCGGCCCCAGGGTGAAGGGCAGGGGCCAGACATCCCGGTCCAGGCGCCAGGAGGCATACAGGGCCAGGGCGTAAGGGAGGGGAGGCAGCACCAGGGTGGCCGGGCGCCGGGTGGGATCGCTCATGGCCCGGTCAAACCGCCTGCCCGGAGATGGCCCGCAGGAACTCGTTGCGCAACTGGGCATCCTGCTGGAAGCAGCCGGCGAAGGCCTGGGTCACCACCCGCTCGTCGCCCCGCCGGTCTTCCCCCAACAGCAGGCAGAGCTGTTCCGCCTCGATGATGCAGGCCGCCCCCTTGGCCTTGCCGTGCCGGATCAGGGACTCCGCCACGTCCCGGGTCATCCACTCCTGGTAGGTGAAGCGGTGGCCCACCGCATCCACCAGGCGGGCGATGCGGCCGAAACCGTGCAGGCGACCGCCCGGCACGTAGGCCACATGGGCCACGCCCCGGAAGGGCACCAGGTGATGGGGGCACACGCCATGCACGGCGATGCCCCGCACCACCACCATGTCCTCCCGGGGATCGTTGAAGCCTTCCCCCAGGGCCTCCCCCGGGTCCATCTCGTAGCCTCCCAGCAGGCGCCGCTCCCAGAGCTCCCGCACCCGGCGTGCCGTCTTGCCGGTGTGGACCGAATCGGTTGCCACGCCGCAGGCCCGCAGCAGGTCCGTCACCGCCTGTTCAAAGGCCTCGGCATTGAAGCGGCCGATGCGGGGAATCCCCAAGGTGCCGGGCTCGTGGGAGGAAGGGCAGTCGTGGTCGCAGCAATCGCTCATTTGGCATCCCGTGTCAGTCGGGCCAACTGGCGGTCATGCCAGCGGCCCAGGAGAAGCAGGGAGCATAACGCGCCCAGCAGGGCCAGGAACATGTCCCACTGGGTATCCCACACATCCCCCTGGGTGGCCAGGAAGGCCACGGCCTCGTCGCCGGAGGCCACCGCCACCCACCATTCGAGCATTTCATAGCAGGCGGACAAGGCCAGGCAAACACAGGCGGCCAGGAAGAACAGCCAGCCGCCCGGCTTCAGGGGTGAAGCGCGCACCAGGATTTCCCGCGCCACGATGGCCGGGAAGAAGCCCTGGGCCACGTGCCCCAGGCGGTCGTAATGGTTGCGCGCCAGGCCCAATGCGTCCCGGATCCAGTCGAACAGGGGCATCTCCGCATAGGTGTAATGCCCCCCCACCATCAGCACAACGCCATGCAGGGCCATGAGCCCATAGGCCAGGGGGGTGAAGGGAAACCGGCGCCAGGTCCACGCCAGCAGCGGCAGGCCCACCAGCACCGGCGCCACTTCCAGGAACCAGGTGAAGCGGTCCTTGGGCCCATGGCCGGACCAGGCCAGCACGCC
Organism: uncultured Thiobacillus sp.; assembly: GCA_964599015.1. Classification (GTDB taxonomy): domain Bacteria; phylum Pseudomonadota; class Gammaproteobacteria; order Burkholderiales; family Thiobacillaceae; genus PFJX01. Next base: position 3,020 of record CAZREY010000143.1, on the reverse strand, counting down.
CAGGGTCAGGGCCAGCAGGGCCAGGTGGTAGCGGGAAAAGCGCACTTGGGTCATGCCGCGATTCTCGCCCCATGGGCAAAGATAAACAAAAATTGAACCATCAACGCCCTGGTACGGGGCATGATGCGGGCTCCATCCCCATGCCCCCAAAAACCTACGCATGGATGCAGACAAGTACATTCTGGTGGTGGAAGACGACGCGGACATCGCCGATCTGCTGCGCCTCAACCTGGCCGATGAGGGCTATGGCGTGGAGGTGTCCCCGGACGGCGAGACGGCCCTGGCCCGACTGACATCCCGGCCCTGGGACGCCGTGATCCTGGACCTGATGCTGCCGGGCATGGACGGCATGGCGGTGTGCCGCCACATCCGCGCCCTGCCCCGCTACACGCCCATCATCATCGTCAGCGCCAAATCGGCGGAGACGGAACGCATCCTGGGCCTGGAACAGGGGGCGGACGACTACATCACCAAGCCCTTTTCCCTGCTGGAGGTGAAGGCCCGGGTGAAGGCCCTGTTCCGCCGCGCCGAGGCCATGGGCCACACCGCCCGCCTGGAATCCGGCCTGCTGGAACAGGGCGGGCTGCGCATCGACCCCATCGCCCGCACGGTGCAACTGGACGGCGAGACGGTGGACCTGGCGGCCCGGGAGTTCGACCTGCTGTTCTTCTTCGCCCGCCACCCGGGCCAGGTGTTCTCCCGCCTGGACCTGCTCAAACAGGTGTGGGGCTACAGCCATGAAGGCTACGAGCACACGGTGAACACCCACATCAACCGCCTGCGGGGCAAGATCGAGGCGGGCCCGGCCCGACCCGAATACATCCTTACCGTGTGGGGCGTGGGCTACCGCTTCGCCGTGCCCGGCGAGGCAGGAGAGACATCATGATCCACTCCCTGACGCATTCGCTCTATGGCCGCCTGGCCCTGGCCTTCGCCCTGCTCACCCTGCTCTGCGGCGGGTTTACCGCCTGGCTGTTCATGGACACCACCAGCCGGCACCAGCAGGAGGTGCTGCAACGCCTGTCCAAGGACTTGGCGGTCCACATCGCCGGCCATACGGACCTGGTGAAGCAGCTCAAGTGGAACCGGCCCGCCGTGGATGAACTGTTCCGCATGCTCATGGTGGTCAACCCCGGCATCGAGGTCTATCTCATCAAGGCCAACGGCCACATCGACGCCCACGTGGCTCCCCCGGGCCGGGTGCGCCGGGAATGGGTGGACGTGGCCCCCATCCGGGCCTTCCTGGCCGGCAGGCAGTCGGGTGAACAATTTCCCCTCCTGGGGGACGACCCCCGCAGCGACAGCGCACGCAAGATCTTCAGCGCCGCTCCCCTGAAGGACGGCGACACCACCGTGGGCTACCTCTACGTGATCCTGGCGGGAGAAGACTACGACAGACTGGCGGCCAACGTACGGGACAGCCAGGCCATCACCACCGCCACCTGGCTCATGGGCGGCCTCACCGTGCTGACCCTGAGCGGCGGCCTCATCGCCTTCGCCCTCATCACCCGCCGACTGCGCCGGCTGGGTCGGGAAGTGCAGGCCTTCTCGGCGGGGGGCCCGGAGGCCATCACCGCCCTGCCGGCCCCGGATGACCATATCCAGGACGAGATCGGGCAACTGCGCCGCACCTTCCATCAGATGGCCGCCCGCATCGCCAGCCAGGTGGGCGAGCTGAAACGCCAGGACCAGGTCCGCCGGGAGATGGTGGCCAACATCTCCCACGAACTGCGCACCCCCCTCACCTCTCTCCAGGGCTACCTGGAGACCTTGAGTCTCAAGGCCGGCCAGGCGGACGAGGTGGAGCGGGCCCGCTACCTGGACGTGGCCCTGCGCCAGAGCCGCAAGGTGAGCCGGCTGGCCCAGGAACTTTTCGAACTGGCCAAGCTGGAGTGCGAGGTGACCCGGCCAGTGAAGGAGCCCTTCGCCCTGCCGGAACTGGTAAACGACGTGCTGCAGAAATTCGAGTTGGCGGCCCGGCAGAAAGGCGTCGCCCTGCGGGTGCACGTCCCCGGCGATCTCCCGCCGGTGCTGGCCGACCTGGGCATGATCGAGCGGGTACTCACCAACCTGCTGGACAACGCCCTGCGCCACACGCCGGCGGGGGGCAGTGTCGGGCTGGAACTGCACGCCGCCGATGGCCAGGTCCGGGTGCGGGTGGCGGACACCGGCAGCGGCATCCCCGACAGCGTGCGTCCCCAGTTGTTCGAGCGCCCCTCCCCCCTGCGGGACGGCAGCGGCCGCACCTCCGGCGGCCTGGGCCTGCTCATCGTCAAGCGCATCCTCAGCCTGCACGACAGCAGCATCCGCCTGGAACCCGCCGCGGGCCCGGGCGCGGCTTTCAGTTTCGCCTTGCCCGCGGCCTGATCCGGGTTCTACCATCCCCCTCCCGACTCACGCTTCCGGGAGGATTCCAGCGTGTCCGCCAAACATCCCATCGTCGCCGTCACCGGCGTGGCCGGGGCCGGCCTTTCCACCGTGCGCCACGCCTTCAAGGCCGTGTTCGAACGCCTGGCCATCAGGCCCGCCATCGTCCACGGCGACGGTTTCCGCCGCTACACGGACCGCCAGTTCGCCGCCCTGCTGGACGAGGCCAAGACCAGCGGCCGCAATACTTCCTGGTTCGGCCCCGACTGCAACCACTTCGAGGAACTGGAGACCTTCTTCCGCAGCTACGGGGAAACCGGCAGCGGCGTGTGGCGGGAATATGCCCACAACGAGGAGCATGCCCTGCGCCTGAAGACCAAGGCGGGGGAATTCACCCCCTGGAAGCCCCTGGCCACCGACAGCGACCTGCTGTTCTACGAAGGCCAGCACGGCGGCGTCATGGCGAAGACCTGGACCCGCCGCCAGGTGGATGCCCGCCACTTCCCGCCGGAGATCGACCGCCGCGTGGGGCGGCAGGGCATCGACGTGGCCCAGCACGTGGACCTGCTCATCGGCGTGGTGCCCGCCATCAACCTGGAGTGGATCCAGAAGATCCACCGGGACTGCGCCAAGGGCTACTGCAGCGAAGGCGA
>CAZREY010000142.1:0-6931 GCA_964599015.1 uncultured Thiobacillus sp. | reverse complement strand
CTGGATGCCGGAGAGGAGGGTCACCCCATCCACCCGCACCGCCGCCACCCGGCCCTGGGCATGGACGTAGGTCACATGGCGGCCGGAAGGATAGGTGATCTCCTCAAGCTGGCCCACGCCGTTGTAGGCGTAGCCCAGGTTCAGGGTCAGGATGCCGTCGGACTGGCTCTTGCCCACCACCCGGCCCTGGGCATCGTGGCTCCAGGTGGTGGTGCCGGCGGCATCCCCCATGCCCGTCAACCGACCCAGGCCGTTGGCCCCCTGGTCGTAGGTGAACTGGGTGGCGGGGGTGGCGGGCACCCCGGCCACGGTTGTGTAGCCGATGCCGGTGAGCCGGTTCAGGGCGTCGTAGGCGAAACTGGCCACCACCACCCGGGCGTCAGTGCGGGTGAGGAGGTTGCCGGCGGCGTCATGGGTGTAGGTGGTGACGCCCCGGTCCGGGCTGGTCTCCTGGAGCAGGTTGTCCAACCCGTCCCGGGTGTAGGCGGTGGCAAGGCCCCTGGGGTCGGTGACCAGAGAGGGCGCGATGTCGAGCGTGTGTGACATGCGGCGCAATGTCCTACAGTTATTACGCGCTACGTGGGATTCGTTTTACGCGCGCTTACTGCAAGACGAGTCGGCGTACTAGCTCTACCAGATCGGCGGGACCGCTAATGGATAGACCCACGTAGGTTTCGGCCTCGATGTGAAGACTACGCCCATCGATTGTCACCTCTAGCTCTTCAATATCCTGTGAACCGGCAATGAATCGCTCGCTCCCCCCTGATTGGAGCGCACCGAGTTTGCGAAGCACATCCATTAGCTTCTGGCGCAACGAATCATCGAACTCATCTCCAAGCACGACCGTCGCTTGATTGGTACTGTTAGAAACCAAGGTCCTTACCTCCAGTTCGTGTTGCAGATTCAATGATCTGATCCCAACTCTTACCCTGTGCACGTAACCAATCTACGGTTGGACCGAGCTTGTCGCCGTACTTCTGGAGATTCCGCTGGTAAATCTCGGCCAGCTTCTCTGCTGGCGTCAACGCTTTGAATTGCTCACCAATGGCGCGCCGTTCTGCGTGTAATGCACGGGCAATAGCTTCAGTATCGGCCCCCGCCGCTCTCAGCGAGTCGGCCATAGGCTTCAAGTCGGAGACTGCTTCAACATATGCCTGCCGAAGTGGCGGTAGTCCCTTTGCAGTCGTACTCGCAGCACATTGCGCCCCGCGCTGATAAAGCTGTGATTGGCCCAGCGTCAGCACGGACATAACCTGCTCGCTGAGCATGGCTGCAGCGTAAGCCCCTGCCATTCCATAGCGCCCGTTCTCAATCGAGGTGAGCGCGTTATCGAAACTGACCTGGCCTGGAACAAACGCCCGGAAATAGGCAGAGCTCTCGAATAGCCCTGTTGGGTCAATGCCCGATAGGGGATTCCCGCCCACATACCCATACAGAGACGAATCGCCCCCCTCCAGCCCAATCGGATCAGCCTCCAGGTACCTTCCTGTTCTTGGGTCAAAGAACCGGTTCCAGTTATAAATCAGCCCCGTCTCCTGATCGAAGACCTGCCCCGGGAACCTCAGGTTGTAGGCGAAGGCCCCCAGACCCGAAGGATTCTCATTGGGCGGCGTTGAGCCGAAGGCATCCGCCCCATCCCAGCGCCACACTATTTGGTTCTGGGTGTTGGTGATGATCCTGGGCGCATCCAGGTGGTCCGCATACACGTAGTACACCGCCCCGCCCTTGATCACCGCCACGGGCATATCCCCCAGCCACACCGTCTCCTGGAGGGCCTGGCCGGCAGGGTCGTATTCCCCCAGCAGATGCCCCGCCTCGTCATACAGGTAGGTGGCCACACCCAGCTTTTTCACGCGCTGGCCCAGGCCGTTGAAGACGTACTGGCCTAGAGTGGTCACGCCTTGCTTCGCCTCCACCAGCCGCCCGGCGGCGTCATGGACCAGGGTGAGATTGCCCAGGGTCGTGGTGTTGCCGGCCCCATCCTGGGCATGGACCCGGGCCGTGGGCCCGGCCTCACTTAGCAGGCGGTTGCTGTTGGGGTCATAGGTATAGGGATAACCCGCCCCATTCACCTCCAACTGGGTGCGGTTGCCGTTGGCGTCATACAGATAGGCCAGGCTGCCCTGGGGACCGGTATCGGTAAGGAGCCTATCCAGGCTGTCATAGCCGAAGCCCTGGTCCAGCGGGGACTGGCCGGGATGGCTATAGGCCGTGATGCGGGACGCGGCATCGTATTGTAGGTCCCGCGCCACGCCGCCCAGGGGATAGCCCGCCACCCGCCCGTCCGTATCGAAGCTCCGGCTGTAGGCCGAGGCATTGCCCCAGGTCCAGGCCCGGGCCGGCCCCATGGGCGCGTACTCGATGCCGGAGAGGAGGGTCATCCCCTCCACCCGTACCGCCGCCACCCGGCCCTGGGCGTAAACGTAGGTCACATGGCGGCCGGAGGGATAGGTGATCTCCTCAAGCTGGCCCACGCCGTTGTAGCTGTAGCCCAGGTTCAGGGTGAGGATGCCGTCGGACTGGCTCTTGCCCACCACGCGGCCCTGGGCATCGTGGCTCCAGGTGGTGGTACCGGCGGCATCCCCCATGGCCGTCAACCGGCCCAGGCCGTTGGCCCCCTGGTCGTAGGTGAACTGGGTGGCGGGGGTGGCGGGCACCCCGGCCACGGTTGTGTAGCCGATGCCGGTGAGCCGGTTCAGGGCGTCGTAGGCGAAACTGGCCACCACCCCCCGGGCATCGGTGCGGGTGAGGCGGTTGCCGGCGCTGTCGTGGGTGTAGGTGGTGACGCCCCGATCCGGGCTGGTCTCCTGGAGCAGGTTGTCCAGGGCATCCCGGGTGTAGGCGGTGGAGAGGCCCCTGGGGTCGGTGACCTGGGCCAGCCGGTCCAGGGCGTCGTAGACAAGCTGGGTCTGGCCATTGGCCGGGTCGGTGACCAGGATGAGGCGGTCCAGGGCGTCGTAGGTGTGGGTCGTGCCGTGGTTGAGGGGATCGGTGACGCCGGTGAGGTTGCCCTGGGCGTCGTATTGATAGGCCGTGGTCTGGTTGAGGGCGCCCAGGGTGTGGCTCAAGCGGTTGAGGGCGTCCACTTCCCGGCCCCGGGTGCGGGCCAGGGTGCTGCCGGGGTCGTAGACGTCTTCCTGGACGCGGTTGCCCAGGGCGTCCAGGGTGTAGGCGATGCGGTTGCCCAGGGTGTCGGCCACCTCGGTGAGGCGGTGGGCGGCGTCGTAGGTGAAGGCCAGGTAACTGCCGTCCGGGAAGGTCAGTCGGGTGAGGTTGCCGGCGGGGTCGTATTCATAGGCGGTCACCTCGACCCCGACGGTGCGGCTCAGCAAACGTTGCCGGGCGTCGTAGCTGAGGACGGTGGCCAGGCCGTTGGCGTCCACAATGCGTTCCGGCTGGCCGTGGGCGTTGTAACGGGTGACCTGGGTGGTGTGGCCCAGGGCGTCGGTGACCTGCATGAGCTGGCCGCGGCAGCCCAGGTGGCCGCCGTCGCAGGCGGTGTCCGGGGCGTAGTAGCTCCAGGTGGTGATGTCGGCCACGCCGGTACGAGGGCCGTCTTCCACTTTCTGCAGCAGGGCACCCGGGACCGACCCGGAATAGGTGTAGGCTCAGGCCCAGGTGCGGGTGGCGTTGGTGACGGTATCCCGCAGGGTCTTGGCGGTGACGTTGCCTTTGGCGTCGTAGGTGAAGGTGGTTTCCAGGCCCGGCTCGGTGACCTTGGTGGGCAGGCGGAAGCTGGCGTGCCATTCGGTGACGATGGTGCGGGCCTGGGCCGTGCCGGCGGCCTCGGTGCGGCTGGTCTCCAGGTTGCGGGTGAGGTCGTAGGTGTAGGTGGTGGTGTTGCCGTTGAAGTCCGTGCGGCTGGCCACGTTGCCATTGGCATCGTAGGCGAGGGTGGAGGAGGCCGGGCCGCAGCCGGCACCGCCGGGCTGGGACTGGCCGGTGCTCTTTACCACGCCCAGCACGGCGGTCATGCCATAGGTACGGGCCGCGCCCAGGGCATCGGTGACGGTGGTGCTGCCGTCGGGGTTGAAGGTCAGGTCCACCCGCTCCGCGCCGCCGGCATGCTCGCTGGAGACGGCCCGGCCCTGGGCGTCATAGGTCCAGGTGGCATAGCGGTCGCCGTTCTCGTCGGTGATGCCGGTGAGGGCGTGGGGGAAGCCGGGGTTCTCGTAGTGGTAGGTCTTGCTCTGCCCGCCGGGATAGGTCACCGAGGCCAGGTTGCCGGCGGCGTCGTAGGCGTAGGTGGTCACGCCGCCCGCCGGGTCGATGAGGCTGGCCAGGTTGTTCTGGGCATCGAAGTCCAGAGTCAGGCTGCGGCCATTGGCGTCGGCCAGCACGGCATGGGTTGAATCGGCCCCGGAGACGGTGATGACCTGGCCGGAAGGGTGGCGATAGCCGGTGATCGTGCCGGAGGCGGTGTAGGTCTCCACCACACCGTCCGCCAGGGTGAGTTCCCAGCCGACGGTGTTGCCGGAACCATCGGTGAGCCTGGCAAGCTGTTCATCCACGTCGGCGTCCGGTTGCCATTGGCTGTTCAGGAAACTGAACTGGAGCCCTTTCATGTCTGCGCGGGTGGCCTGCACGGCGGTGCCGGAGATGATGGTGAGGCTGGGGAAGAGGTTCCAGTTGTAGCCCGCCCGGCCCGGCCGGTTGGCCTGGCTGTTGTAGTGGCGGACCAGTTTCAGGGGGAAGCTGCCGCTAGATTGGTAATCAACCTCGGCCTGGTACTTGTTGCCGGTGCCGGCGTGGGTGGGATTTCCTTGATACAGGCCATCATCCGTGCATCTCTCTGGTGCTCCCAAGTTCTTGTCGGCGTAGGTGCATTGCGTGACTGCTGCGCAGTCGGGGTCCAGGGAGTCTTGCTGATAGGTGCCATCAAGGAGACGGCGTTGGGTACAGATGCCGTCGGAGGGTTTACGGATCAGTGCGATGTACTGTGGCTGCGTGTATTTCGTACAAACATTAGGGTAAGAGTTTGGTTGAGGAGGACCGTAGTACGGTAACCGGCAAGTAGTAAAGTAAGTAGGGTAGATGGCGTTACGGGTGCATGTCCCTGTGTTTGATGGATGCCCCGCACCATAATAGGCCATGTTTGGCTTATAGCCTGCGGGGCAGCGTGCATACGCGTTAGAGTAAAAGTTCTCCACATTGCCAGGGACGCAGCATTTGTTGTTTCCTGTTCCACACAGATACCAAGCAGAGCTGCCTCTGTTCGCAGCGTATATGGCACAAGCTTCCTCCTTGGATCGTCCAATTCCGTAGGAATAATTTGGAGCAGATGGCTCAGTGCTTGGCCAAACAGACGAAGTACTGAAATATTCTGGGCTGTAACTGCCTTGCAGTTGTGAGGGAGAAGTGGGTTGGCAGGTTGATGTACTGTAGCTGCCCCATCCGCTGGGTTTAGGAAAATAATTGCTCTGCTGGCATTGATTCGCATAGGGCATGACACTGCACTCGGCAGCGATGGCCCAGGGTGACACCAGTGTTAAGACGTGACCGCACAAGGCAAGGATCGAACTGCGGAGGATATTGCGCAGGAAATTCCAAAGCGCTCCGGCGGCACCTTTCCCCATGGTCTTTGCAACCATTGTGTTACTCCCTGATGTTTTTTATTTGGCGGCAATATACCCCAGCTTTATAACAGCTGGGCAAGCCCTAGGAGGGGCACAGGGCGTAGTGCAATGCCTGTCTGGTAGAGGGAGGCAAGTGGGTCCTCCATCAACCCCAAGTGGTGTTTATCCCTTGCCTCCCAGCAAATGCAGCAGATGGGCCTGGGCATCAAAGCCCCGGCCCCGGCGGGGGCGCTTGGTGAAGCTGCCGTCCGGCTGCATCTCCCAGCTCAGCACGTTGTCCTTCAGGTAGGGCTTGATGCCTTCGTTGATGACTCGCCGCTTCACCCGGGGGTCCAGCAGGGGGAAGCCGGTTTCGATGCGGCGGAAGAAGTTGCGGTCCATCCAGTCGGCGCTGGCCAGGTACACGTCCTCCTGGCCGCCGTTCCAGAAGTAGAAGATGCGGTGGTGTTCCAGGAAGCGGCCTATGACGGAGCGCACGCGGATGTTGTCCGACACGCCGGGAATGCCCGGACGCAGGGCACACACGCCCCGCACGATGAGGTCGATCCGCACTCCGGCCTGGGAGGCTTCGTACAGGGCGGCGATGATCCTGGGCTCCAGCAGGGCGTTCATCTTGGCGACGATGACGGCCTTCTCCCCGGCCCGGGCCCGGGCCGTCTCGTTCTGGATGGCCTTGATCATGCGGGAATGCAGGGTGAAGGGGGATTGCAGCAGGTGGCTGTGCACGCCCGCGTCTCCCAGGCCGGTGATCTGCTGGAACACGTCGCCCACGTCCTGGCACAGCTCCGGGTTGCAGGTGAGCAGGCCGAAGTCGGTGTAGAGGCGGGCGGTGCGGGCGTGGTAGTTGCCCGTGCCCAGGTGGGCGTAGCGCTTCAGGCCGTCGGCTTCACGGCGCACCACCAGGGCCAGCTTGGCGTGGGTCTTGTAGCCCACCACGCCGTACACCACGTGGGCGCCGGCCTCTTCCAGCTTCTGGGCCCAGTTGATGTTGGCCTCCTCGTCGAAGCGGGCCAGCAGCTCCACCACCACTGTCACCTCCTTCTGGCGCTGGGCGGCCTTGATGAGGTGGCGCATGAGTTCCGAATCGGTGCCGGTGCGGTACACGGTCTGGCGGATGGCCAGCACGTCCGGGTCCTCCGCCGCCTGGCGGATGAACTCGATCACCGGCTGGAAGCTCTGGAAGGGATGGTGCAGCAGGATGTCGCCCTTGCTGACGGCCTTGAAGATGTCCGGCTGCTTCTGCAGGGGCGCGGGCGTGCCCTGGGTGAAGGAGGGGAACTTCAGGTCCGGCCGCTCCACCCGGTCCGGCACCTGCATGAGGCGCACCAGGTTCACCGGGCCGTGGACCTGGTAGA
>CAZREY010000141.1:0-7007 GCA_964599015.1 uncultured Thiobacillus sp. | reverse complement strand
GATGTAGGTGTAGCGCTTGGGCTTGAGGGCGTGGCGTTCCAGGGTGTCGGTGATCTCCTCGGCGATCTTCTTCTTCTGGTCCCGGGTGAGGGAGCCGGCCAGCTTGATGGTGACGACGGGCATTCAGTTTCCTCCTTGGATTTGCCTGAACACGGCGCGGAACATGTCCGGCGTGAGGCGGTTGGTCTGGGTGTTGTAGCGGGAGCAGTGGTAGCTGTCGAACAGCTTTAAATAGTTGCCCTCTCCCCCGGCCCCGTCCACGGCCGGACCTGCATGTCCGGCCGGCTCCGGCGGCGCCGAGCAGTGCTCGACGCAACCCCGCCTACGCCCCCCGCTTGCGGGGGAGGGGAGGAGATGTTCCGCACCGTGGCCGAAGGCGTAGGCGCTCTGCTTCAGGCCCAGGGCCATGAGCACGGCCTTGTGGGCGATGAGGCCCAGGGCCAGGATGGCGGTGCCGGGGGGCAGGGCTTGCAACTCGGCCTTCAGGTAGCCGTTGCACTGGCGGATTTCACTCGTCTCCGGCTTGTTCTCCGGGGGCACGCATTTCACCGCGTTGGTGATGCGGCAGCCGGTCAGTTCCAGGCCGTCGTCGGCGGATGCGGATACGGGCCGGCTGGCGTAGCCGAAGGCGTGCAGGGTCTCGTACAGCAGCACCCCGGCGTAGTCGCCGGTGAAGGGGCGGCCCGTGCGGTTGGCACCATGGAAGCCGGGGGCCAGGCCGACGATGAGCAGTCTGGGATGGGGGTCGCCGAAGGCGGGCACAGGGCGGCAGAAGTAGCCGGGATGGGTGGCGCGGGCCCGTTCCAGAAAACCGGCCAGGCGGGGACAGGCGCTGCAATCCTGTAACGCCGGCAAGCCGGGGCGTTTGCCGTTTCCCGTTTCCCGTTTCCCGCCACCCATGGTCAATGCAGCCGGGCCGGCGCGTCCTGCATGTCCTCCGGCATTTCCGTGTGCACGTTTTCTCCTTCCGGGTTGGGGAACAGGGGGGCGCCGCAGTCGTCGCAGTATTCCAGGGGCATGCGGGTGTCCAGGGTATGCACGTCCATCAGGCCGGCGGTCTTGAGCACGGTCTCGATCTGGCCGGGGATGTCTGCACCATCATCCTCCTGGCCCAGCAGGGGCCAGGTGACGCCGTGCACCACCTGGTCCGAGTCGTGGAGGGTGAAGCCGATGCGCCATTCCTCCAGCCAACGGTCGAAATAGGGGGCGACGACGGCCCGCAGCTTGGCCGCGGGCACGTTGAACAGGGTTTGCAGATAGGCCACGGCGGCCTTGAGGGCGAAGGGCCGGTTCTCCTGATCCGCCCGGCGCCAGGCGGCGAAATAGGCGTCCGGCAGCAGCAGTTCGTAGGCGCAGCCCGCCAGCAGTTGCTGGAGGTTGGGGCCGCCCTGTTCCCGCCAGGCGGCCAGGGCCGTGTCCCGCCGGCCGTCCGGCTCGTTCCAGCGGAACACGGGACTGAAGGCGGGGACTTCCACGGCGGCCAGCAGGTAGCGCACGTCGGAGATGAAGGCCTGGCTTTCCGGCAGCCCCTCGGCGGCCACCCGCAGATCGTGGCCCTGGGCGGCCGCCTGCCAGAGGTCGTCGGCGAAGGCCCGGGTCTGGCTGTAGCCCTGGGGCAGCTGGTCCGGGCTGAACAGGAAGTCGGCGAAATGGACCTTCGCCCCCGCCGCCAGCACATGGGCGCCCAGCTGGGTGCGCAGGGCGTCCAGGGTTTCGGTGGGCACGCCCCGGGCGGGAATGGCGTAGCGGGACCAGGCCAGCACGGGCAGGGCGATGAGCAGGCGGGCCGTGTCCCGGGTCCGGTGCGTCTCGCAGCCCGCCTCGATCAGATCCGCCAGTTCCTCGTAGGCCCGGGCCTGGGTGGGGGTCTGGGCGTTGTTCTCGTGCAGCCGGTCCAGGGCCTGGTTCAGGGCCTCGTCGTCGCCCTGCTTCAGCAGTTTGTCGATGAGGGTGGCGAGTTCCGCTTCCCACCAGGCGTCTTCCAGGCGGCTGCCGGAATCGGCCAGGCCCTGGGACAGCCAGGCGAGGCGTTCTGCGTCCCGGGACAATCGGTGGCGGCCATAGGTGCGGCGGCGTTTCATGGTGGGAGCTTGCCTTTGAGTTCGGGTTGCAGGGTCACGTGGCGGATGCCGTGGCGTTCGTCCAGGCGATGGCGGGTGGCCCGCAGGATGCGGTCCCAGTCGTCGAAGCTGGACAGTTCCAGGTGGGCGGACAGGGCGGTCTGTCCGGAGGAGAGGGTCCAGATGTGCAGGTCGTGGACCACCTGCACGCCGGGGATGTCGGCCATGTCCTGGGCCACGGTCTCGATGTCGATGTGGGCGGGCACCGACTCCAGCAGCACATATAGGCTTTCCCACAGCAGTCGCCAGGCGGACACCAGGATCAGGGCGGCCACCGCCAGGGAGAGAATGGGGTCGATGGGAGTGTAGCCCGTGGCCCAGATCACCGCCCCGGACACCAGGGCCGCCACCGAGCCCAGCATGTCCCCCAGCACGTGCAGGAAGGCGGCGCGTATGTTCAGGCTGTGCCCACCGCGATGCAGCATCCAGGCCACCACCAGGTTCACCCCCAGGCCGATGGCCGCCACCGCCATGACCGCGCCACCCATGACCGGCTGGGGGTGGGCCAGGCGCTGGATGGCCTCGGTGACGATGTAGGCGATGAGGGCCAGCATGATCAGGCTGTTCACCAGGGCGGCCAGGATCTCCAGGCGCACCAGGCCATAGGTGTGGCGACTGGAGGGGGGCTTGCGCGCCAGCCAGGCGGCCAGGGCGGCCAGGCCCAGGGCCATGCTGTCGGTGAGCATGTGGCCGGCGTCGGAGAGCAGGGCCAGGGAACCGGACCACACGCCGGCCATGGCCTCCACCAGGGCAAAGCCCAGGGTGAAGAACAAGGCCTTGAATAGTGGCGCGCCGCCTTCATCGTGGCCGATGTGGTGTTGCACGTGGGTGGTGCCGCGGTCGACGGAGAGAGCCATTACGTCTTGCCGCAGGTGTTGGTCGGGTCGGAGAGGGCCAGGTTTGCATCGGTCTGGCCCACGCCGCTGAGATGACGCAGGGCGGCCACGAAGCGCGGGCTTTCGCGCAGCGCCGCGCGGGAGGGAGGATGGGGGCGGCCGTGCATGCGCGCCAGGCGGATGAGGGACACGGGGGGCAGGGGCCAGTGCAGTCGTTCCAGCAGGGCGTCCGCCAGGTCCGGGCGGTTGCACACCAGCACCATGTCGCAGCCGGCGCGCAGGGCGGCCAGGGCACGCTCGGTGATGCCTCCCGCCACGCTGGCCCCCTCCATGGTCAGGTCGTCGCTGAAGATCACGCCCTCGAAGCCGTACTGGCCCCGCAGGATGTCCGTGAGCCAGCGGCGGGAAAAACAGGCGGGGTGCTCATCCACCCGGGGATAAGTGACATGGGCGGGCATGATGCCGGCCAGGCCCAGGTCGATGAGCTGGCGGAAGGGCAGGATGTCGGCGAACTCCATGTCCGCCAGGCCCCGCTCGTCCACCGGTACCGCCAGGTGGGAATCAGCCGCCACGAAACCGTGGCCCGGGAAGTGCTTGCCCACGGCGCCCATGCCCGCCTCGTGCAGGCCCAGCATCAGGGCGTGGGCCAGTTCCGACACCGCCTGGGCGTTGCGGTGGAAGGCCCGGTTGCCAATCACGCCGCTGCTGCCGTAGTCCAGGTCCAGCACGGGGGCGAAGGTGAAGTCCACCCCCGCCGCCCGCAGTTCGGCGCCGATGATGTAGCCCGCGTCCCGGGCCAGGCGGCGGGCCCGCTGGGGGTGGGCGTCCCAGATCTCGCCGATGGCCCCCATGGGGGGGATGGGGGTGAAGCCCTCGCGGAAGCGCTGTACGCGCCCCCCCTCGTGGTCCACGCCGATGAGCAGGTGGGGGCTGCGCAGGGCATGGATCTCCCGGCACAGGGCGGCCACCTGCTCCGGGCTTTCATAGTTGCGCTTGAACAGGATGACGCCACCTACCGCCGGGTGCAGCAGGCGATCCCGTTCCTCCTGGGTCAGGGCCAGGCCGGCCACGTCGGCCATGACCGGACCCAGGGGCATGTGCTGGGCGAGATGGGAGGGCATGGGCGGATGGTCGGGGGCGTGGGTCATGCTTTTTCCAATACCACGAAGGCTACGGCGTAGTCCCGCTCGTCACTCAGGCTCAGGTGGGCGGGACCGATGCCCCGTTGCGCCAGCCAGTCGGCCAGGTCCGGCCCCCAGGCCAGGCCCGGGCGACCCAGGGGGTCGTGGGTGACGCGGATGGCGCCGAAGTGCACGGGTGAGCGCATGCCGGTGCCCGCCGCCTTGGCGAAGGCCTCCTTGGCGGCGAAGCGCTTGGCCAGGAAGCTGTCCTTGTTGGGCGCGGCGGCGTAATCGTCCCATTCCACCGGGGTCAGGATGCGCTCCGCGAGCTTGCCGCCGAAGCGGGCATGGAGTTCATCCATGCGCCGGATGGAGACGATGTCCGTGCCGATGCCGTGAATCATGCCTGTCCTCCCAGACGGTGACGTGACAGTCCTTCCAAACCATAGTGGGCGAAGGCTAGCCCCATGTACACCGGCGCCAGCAGATTGAGCACCGGCACGAACACCATCAGGCCCAGCAGGCCGCCAAGCAGATAAAGGGGGCCGGTGTCGCCCTTGCGCAGGGCCTTCAGCTCCTGATGGTCGGCATGCTCGGACAGGGCGTCGTACATGAACATGCGCTGGTTGAGCCACGCGTTCAGCAGCACCGATACCAGGGCGCCGAAGGGGGCGAACAACCAAAGGGGCAGGAGCACCACCCAGGCCACGGCATAGATGGTCGTGGCGGCCAGGCCGTTGAAGAGGCTGCCCGTCAACGTGCCGCCCCGGCGGCGTTGCAGGGCCGGGTAATGGCGCGCTTCCACGTGCTTGACGATGATGGGCATGAGGGCCAGGGAGGTGATCAGCAGGGCGGTGATATACACCGCCGGCAGCCACAGCAGCACCACCAGGAACAGGGCGGCATAGGCCAGCAGCCATTCGGCGCCGGCCCACTGCATCCAGCCCTGGATGGGCGTGGCGGCCAGGAATTCCAGCATCTCCAGTTTCCAGCTCGCGCCGAACCAGAATGCCAGCAGCCCCCAGAACAGCAGGGCGATGCCCATGGGCCAGAGCATGAGGGAAAGCATGCGTGGCGAGAGCAGATCCTTGGCGGCCCGGGTCAGGGCCAGAAGCACGATGTCCATGATTGGCGACCATTATATCGGCGCGCCGGCGGGACACCTCGTCCGGACGGGGGCGCGGTCAGGGCTGGGCCAGGGCGGCCTTGAGGTCCTCGAACTTCAGGGGCTTGGCGAGGAAATTGTCCATGCCGGCTTCCATGCATCGTTCCCGGTAGCCCGTCAGGGCATGGGCGGTGAGGGCGACGATGGGCGTCTCCACCCCGCGCGCGCGCAGGGCGCGGGTGGCGTCGAAGCCATCCATGACAGGCATCTCCAGGTCCATCAGGATCACGTCGTAGGGACCGCTGGCGGCCTCCATCTCCAGGGCCTGCTGGCCGTTCTCGGCGATGTCGGTGTCCAGGCCTAGTTTGCCCAGCAGGCCTGCCGCCACCTGCTGGTTGACGGGGTTGTCCTCCACCAGCAGGACCCGGACCGGGCGCATACCCTGGGGGGCGGACGCCTTGTCGGCCATGGTTGCCTCCTCGGCCGTGGTCCCGGGAGCGGCGGGCTGGAAGCGCAGGGTGAAGTGGAAGGTGCTGCCCCGCCCTGCTTCGCTTTCCAGCCAGATGCGACCGCCCATTAATTCCACCAGCTTGCGCACGATGGCCAGGCCCAGGCCGGTGCCGCCGTATGTCCGGGTATGGGAGGCATCCGCCTGGGTGAAAGCGTCGAAGATCCGGGCCTGGTTCTCCGGGGGGATGCCGATGCCCGTGTCGGAAACCGCCAGTCGGACGGTCACCCCGTCCTGGTCCCGCTGGGCCAGTTCCGCGGTAATGCCGACGCGGCCGTGTTCGGTGAACTTGATGGCGTTGCCTACCAGATTGAGTAGCACCTGGCGCACCCGCACGGGGTCGCCGAGCATTTCCGGGGGGATTTCGGCGGCGATGCGCGTGTCGACCGCGATCCCCTTTTCCGCCGCCTTGTGGCCCAGGGTGCGAACGCACTCCGTGATCACATGGGCCAGGCTGAAGGGCATGGCATGCACCTCCATCATGCCCGCCTCGATCTTGGACAGGTCCAGGATGTCGTTGAGGATGGCGAGCAGTCCCTGGGCCGAGGTGTGGGCGATATCCAGGTACTCCCGCTGCTCCGCGTCCACTTCGGATTCCCGCAGGAGCTGGATCATGCCCAGCACGCCATTCATCGGGGTGCGGATCTCATGGCTCATGGTGGACAGGAATTCCGATTTGGCCCGGCTGGCCGCTTCGGCCTCCCGTTTCGCGTCCAGCAGGGCGATTTCCGTATGCCGTCGCTCTTCCACCTCCGCCCGCAGGCGGGTGTTAAGGCGGTGGAACTGCCAGAGGATGCCGCCGGTGACGGCCAGGGCGAGCAAGGTGCCGGCCAGGGTCCAGTAAAGCCAGGTGAGGTCGGGCTTGGCGTCGGGGTCGTAGACGAAACCGGTCAGGTCGAAATTCGCCGGGATCCTGCCCTGGCCGGCATAGACATCGGCCACGTGGCGCCAGCGGCCGGGGCTCATGTAGCCTGGCTCCACGATGTCGGGGCGGGTCAGTTCCCTGAGTTTGGCGGCTTCGAACAGCAGATGCTCACGGCTTTTGCCCTGGCTGTTGTAGCGAGCCAGGATGATGTCGGCAACCTCCTCCGGGTGGGCCAGGGCGTATTCCCAGCCCTTCAGGGTGGCCTTGCGGAAAGCTTTCACCAGTTCGGGCCTGGTCATGAGCGTGGTTTCGTTGGTGAACAGCACGTTGCCGAACAGGTCGATGCCCGCCGAACGGGGGGTCAGCAGCACGTAGTCGTCTATGTGGTCCTGGGCCAGGAAGAGTTCATTGCTCACATACACGGAGATGGCGTCGGCCCGGCCCGCTGCCAG
>CAZREY010000140.1:0-7008 GCA_964599015.1 uncultured Thiobacillus sp. | reverse complement strand
GACCGTCCGCCGGCCAGGAAGGGGCGCGGCCGATGGAGCCAGTCACGATGAACCAGGTGGCCCGCATGCCGCGACGCTGTAGTTCAGCGCATGCAGCCAGGTTGTCGACATAGCCGTCGTCAAAGGTGATCACGGCCGTGCGCCCCTTCCACTGGTGCGGCGCCATCACCAGTTCACCCATCGTCGGGGTGGCGTAGCCCGCCGATGCGAGGAAGTCGAGCTGGGCGCGGAATTGCCCCATGGACACGGCCCAGGGCCAATTTGGCGTGGCATTGCCCGGGCTGACGGCATGGTACATCAGCATGACGGGGCCATGCCGGCCGGCGTTGCGGTGGATGAGTCTGGACAATGGGTCAATCATGTCGCGCGCTGGATGGACGTGTTGGTGCCTGGTCCATTCTGAAAGCGATCAATGCCGATTGGTAGTCCCGTGCGTAATCGGTGAACAACACCCGTTTCGGGTCGAGGCCCCAGCCGGATGGAGCGCCGGACTGGAGCGCCGCGGCGATCTGCCGATTCACGGAGGGGTGATAGTGGGAGCCGTCATAGGTCACATCGGTCCGGGCAGTGATGTAGGACGGTGCGGAGAAATCGATGAAGACCGGGAAAGCCTGGGCGGATCTGTAAATGGCTGCCATATAGCCCTCCAGAACGCCGTTCATTTCCATTTTGCTGATGTGCCATGCACTGATGGGCGGCACATAGCCGATGGCACGGGACTCCGGAAACAGCGAGACCAGCTTTTCATAGAGTCGGGCGTTGTCGGAGCGATACCCCCGCGTCGCGCGTTCCTGTGCATCCGCGCGCCGCCGCCCTTCGGCTTCAAGAGATTTCCTGGGCCTGAAAGGCGGGGCGTCCGCGCGAATCCGGGCCTCGAAACGGTTGTCGTAATAGCGAGGCATCGGGGATTTGTCCCGCAATGTCAGCAAGGACATGCGCAGGCTGTCCATGGACAGATAGGTTTTGAGGAACGGGGCCGGAGGCTGTTTCGTCAGCACGAAATCGGGAATGTTGGGGGCGTCCCGGCCGCTGCTCTGAAAGTTGAAGCCATCCACCCCAACGATGATCAGCCTGGGGCGCATGCCTACATGCCGCAGATATTCGGCGAAGGCCAGGAAGTCCTCCACCTGCCCGCCCGAGAAGGAAAGATTGAAGCACCGGAAACCCTCGAATGCGGAAGCGGGCAGCAAGGTGGCCCTGGAACTGCCAAAGATGAGGCAGTCGTACTGATCCGGGGCGCGAAGCAACTGGTTGAGCTTGGACAGGCGCTCATTGAAAGCGAAATTCCTGTCCGTCAGCCTGTTGCCTTGGAAGTACCAGAGGGGGTCCACCAGGCAGTTGAGGGCAAAGACCAGGAAATACACGCCAGCCCAGGCCAGTCCGGCCAGGGTGATATAGCGCTTGAACGCCCGGGTATCGGATGAAGAGGACATCAGAACTGGAAATACAGGAATTCACTGACCTGGGTCAGATGCAGCATGGCGACCGCGGTTAAGGCGCCGATCACAACCGCCCAGCCGGGGCTTGGTTTCCAGAGTGGTCGACGAGGCGCCGCCGCGACGGTTTCAAGCGCGGGGGCATGGCGTGCCATGAGCTCCTGGGTGTTGGGCATCCACCAGGCTATGGCGAGCAGCGCGATGATCCAGAAAGGGCTGACGCCGTCAGGATCGAATTGGCTGAGTGGCGCTCCCAGTTCCGCGCTGATCCCCAGTTTCTGAAGGCCGGCATAGAGATACCAGGCACCCGGCCAGTTGCCGGGTATCAGCAGGCCGTTGGCGCCACTCATGCCCTGCAATATCACCATGGCCGAGTCTGTGTCGCTGGCGCGGAAGAAGACCCAGCCGACCACCACGGCGACAAAGGTGAGCAGCCATGCCGCGCCTTTTTCCAATGGGCTGACCCGAAAAGCCCCAAGCATGGACGCGCGAAAGTTGGACCAGGCATGGTTGATGCAAAGATAGAGCCCATGCAGGCCGCCCCAGATGATGAAAGTCCAGCCAGCACCGTGCCAAAGGCCGCCCAGCAGCATGGTCACCATCAGGTTGATGTAGCGGCGGGTGGTGCCCTTGCGATTGCCGCCCAGGGCGAAATACAGGTAATCCCGCAGAAACCGGGACAGGGTCATGTGCCAGCGACGCCAAAAGTCCACGATGTTCACGGCCTTGTACGGCGAATTGAAATTGAGGGGCAGCTTGATGCCGAACATCCGCGACAGGCCGATGGCCATGTCCGAGTACGCGGAAAAATCGAAATAGAGTTGCAAGGTATAGGCCAGCGCGCCCCCCCAGGCTTCCAGCAAAGTCAGGTTTTCGCCGGCCGAGGCGGCGGAGAAAACGGGCGCCGCGAATGGAGCCACGCCATCGGCCAGCACCAGTTTCTTGAACAGGCCGATGGCGAAGATCGTGAGGCCGACGGCCAGGTTCTCCCAATGGGGGCGGTAGGTCTGGGTCTGGGCGAACTGCGGCATCATTTCCTTGTGATGCAGCACCGGCCCGGCGATGAGATGGGGGAAATAGGTGACGAACAGGCCGTAGTGGATGAAATTCCGCTCCTTCACCTCGCCCCGGTAGGCATCCACCAGAAAGGCGATCTGCGTGAAGGTGAAGAAGGAAATGCCCAGCGGCAGGATGACCGCCTCCAGATGCCATTGCGTGCCCAGGAACTGGTTGGCGTTGGTGAGAAAGAAATTGGCGTATTTGTAGTAGGCCAGCAGGGCCAGGTCGCCACTCACGGCCGCCACCAGCAGCGCCTTTGCCCTCCCCATCCTGCCGCGATGGTGCTCCCGAGAAATGGCGGAGCCCATGGCGAAATTGAACAGGATGGAACCGATCAGCAGGCTGACGTAAGCCGGATTCCACCAGCCATAGAAAAACAGCGAGGCCGCGAACAGCCACAGCCCCGCCAATGGCTTGCTATAGCGGCCGATCGCGAAGAATGCCGCGAAGGTGATGGGGAAATATACGAAAAGAAACTCGTAAGAGTTGAATAACATAATTACTTATGTTGTTTTTTGTTATTGCTGTACGGCTGTGGTTTAGGCATTGCGGGTGCGAAGGTTGCCTGTCGCCATCAATCCGAGAGTGTCCACATTTGCCCTAGCTTCATGTCCCAGCTTTCCGGCCGGAATTTCAGCCGTCCTGAAACGGGGGTGAATGTGAACTCTCCAAAAAGTATTTTTCCGTCCGGGTTGTATAGATCGACGCGGACAAAATCGAACCCGGATGCCAGCTTGGCTGCCACGGAAAGCATTTCATCCAGATTGTCCGGCTTCCCGATGTCCGGCCTGGTGGCGTGTTCCCTATATGAAAAATCCAGTTTGTTCCACTGGGTGTCGAAAAATGGGTTGATGTCGTGTGCGTGATTGTCGACCTGGATTATCTTCGGGGTTCCGTTGAAGCACCAGAATCTGAAGTCGAGGGGGGATTCCCCGGCTTTGTCGTGGATGTATTCTTCAACAATGATCTGAGGCTCGATGTCCCTGTACTGGGCCTCTCTGTCCACCAGGTAGTAGTTGTTTTTCAGCCACTCGGACAGCTTGCTTGTTATCGTTTGTCGCTCGGCCTCCCCCTTGACCACGATTATTTGCCCCGAGCCATGGTTTGTCTTGATGACATACTCCCCGGGGAGGGAATCAAACGGGATCTGATGGGGATCGGATCCATGCCACAGTACAGTGGTCAGAAATGCATCGCCGATTTTTTCCATGACGTAACTGCGAGCCTGGTATTTGTCCGCGAGCCGGGTGATCTTTTCGATGTTTTCCGCCTCTATCAGGCTGATCATCCTGTGCAATATTTTTTCGGTGAATTTTTTGGGGTTTTCGAGATCCGGAGGGGTACCGTGCAGCTTGGTATAGCGGTGTATGAGAATGTCTCTGTCCGTGACGCCTTTGTTTGTTTTGGAGTGGAACTTCGAGAGCATCTTTTCAAGAATATTCATCATGTGCGTAACTCGCTCCATGGACCTATGGGTTGTTGTTTGAATGGCCGGTTGGCTGGCGGCGATGTTTATATGTGGTGATGACAGCTTATGGCAATGGCTTGGTGGGGGGGCGCTGATGATTGGGCAGGTGCGTGGAGTACTCGTCACGGACCTTATTGGCGCAATAGGCATAAAGGTAGGAGTCGATCCGGCACCACAGCAGGGGAAAGCGCAGCGGGCGGCCGAGTGCCCGGGACCAGTAATAGCCCATGCGCCACAGCAAAGGGTGATTTTGACGGTTGGTGAAATATTTCTCCGGCCGCTTCCAGTAAATGAAGCTGTTGATGCGTTGCACGCCGGGCAGCAGGCCTATTCCCATCATCCCAAGAAGCCGTTTCTTGCGTAAGTGCTTGAAGAACGCCTGCCGTAGTCCGCTTGTGGTGGGCAGATTGGGCGTGGGCAGGTGCACGATGGAAGCCAGCTTGACCTGACCGAACATTTCCCGGGGTACGCCGGCCTCCTCGGCGATTCGGCGGGCGATGGGGCGGTCATATTTGTTGTTCAGCGTCCAGGGGGCCATCTCTTCGCTTGCCGTGATGCGGAAGATATCGCTCCTGCGCCTGGCGCCTATGAAGGGCAGGGCGGCCTGCACATAGCCCACCACCAGGCGGATCTCGGCCATGCCATGGCCGGCCTGGGACCAGCAAAAGAGGGCGTCGTTGTCCATTTTCGAGTACCGCGCGCCCGCGCATGAGCGCGTATACCAGGACTCCCCGAGATGCCCCGTCAGGAGCAGGGTGGGCCGGTCGATATATTGGTGTATCTCCTGCAGGTTGAGGTCCTGGTTATTGTCGTGGCACGCCCAGAAGTAATGTTCGTAAGGGACCCCCGTCTCAAAGGACCGGCGCGAGATGAGCGTGCATGACTGACCCAGTACGCTGCAAATGTCCGTCCCGTCATCACTCGGGTTGTCCGCCTGCCTGCCGGGCCGATAAAAGGCGCCCTTATCCTTGGACTCGGGGCTGGTGAATATCCGGTCGATGCCATGGGGGGCCGCCAGCGCGTTGATGGCGGTGCTGTCGTAGCCCCTGGACTGGGTGGAAAAGATGAGCAGAGGATGCTTCCGGGCAGGGTGCCGCGCGTTCCCGAACAGGGCCTGGATGGTCTTGTCCAGGTAGTCGCGATAGTCCCGGTAACGTGGGAATGCTGGCGGCGGGTTTTTTTCTTGCGGGTGCACGCCGCCCGCATCCAGCCTCAGGTTCCACCACAGCAGCCTTCGCACGGCGCCCCGCCGGGTGGGGATCTCGGCGCGATAGTCATAAACCCCGTCCTGGATGGAGCGGTTGATTTCCACGTATTGATCGCAGTCTTCAAGCAGGCCATCGTCAAGATGGGCCAGCAGGGCCGGCAGCGAATTCGAGATGCAGAAGCGGTCCGGCTCATCCCGGTAGTAGAGGTAATCCGTGGTGGCCGAACTGGGTACGAAGGTGACCCCCTCCCCGTCAAAGGCGGCGCCGGAGCCAAAGAGGGCCTCTGCTTTGTGAAGCTCGCCTTCGGGGAAGGCGCCGGCCCAGGCGCCTTCGATGAAGAACCTGGGTTGGGTCTCCACGTGCCGGCCATGCATGACATGAACCACATCCCCGTCCTTGGCATGCCCAGCCAGCCAGGCCAGTGGGGGGAGGCTTTTGGAAAGGCTGTATTGGGGCTGCATGTTCGTCTCGTCTCCAACTTACTCAGTTGCGCGCTGATTGATTTCGGATCGGAGTTTCCGCATGAATACTGCGGTGGGCAACAGGGCGCAGGCTTGCAAGGGGGGGCGTGCGGTACCGGCCAGGAGCGCTTCCATGCGATGAACGGCCTGGCCGGGGGCCAAAGGGGGGGAAAGCTGTTCCAGAATGCCCAAGCGCTGGCGAAAGAAACCAAGCTGCTCCCGCAGCCCGCCCCTGAAATCGATCATCTCGTCACGCTTTGCCCAGTAACGCTTCAATGGCGGGACGGCCTGCAGAAGACCTTCCATGCGCCAGGCCATGCCGGCCTGGTACCGGGTCGGCGACAGGGGCAATCCGGTGTCGCTCAGCGGGATGGCGGCGGCCTTGGGGAGGTGGCGCCCGATCATGTGCTTGTAGAGATGCTTGTTGTGGAACAGCGGATAGGGAATGCGGGTGGCGAAATCAACCAAATCCTTGTCCAGAAATGGGGTAAGAGCCGGCAGATCCTCTTCCACGCAACGCACGAGCCAGGCGGTACGCCGCTGCTGGCGATGCTCGAACTCCGCCCGCTGCAGGGCGTAATAGGGCCTAACTCCAACGGAGGACTCCAGCGTATGGTCAAGAATGCCATTCAGGCGCGCTTCGATGCGCGTGGCCTCTTCCGGGGGGAATATCGTGCCGATCTCGGCCAGGGGCATGTACGACACATGGCCCTGAAGGAACGCCTGGCGCAGCGTCTCGATGGGTTGTGGACCGTCCCCCGCCTTGGCCCGGTAACCGAACAGGTCGCTGCCCAGGATGATGTCCCCCATCAGGCCATGGAGGGCGGCGTGCCCGCCGAGAGGCTGGATATCCAGATATCTGTGGGCATAACGAATCCAGGCGTTCTTGGCGCTCCACTCCGCGTCGAAGCGCCAGGCGGCATCCTCCAGGTGGCGGGTCAGGAAATCCGGTGGCGCGGGAATGACGACATGCCGATAGCCCAGTTTCCTGGCGATGGCGCGGCCGTAGCGCACATCGCGGCTGGAAGCCTGGCCATAGCCGTAGGCCAGCACCTCGCCCTCGAAGCCGCTCTGGTGGAGCAACTCGGCCATGGTGCGGGAATCCAGGCCGCCGCTGATGGGCATGAGTATCTTGTCCACGCCCCGCAGCTGGCGCCTCAGGGCGGTGGTGAGATGGGCATGGAGGGCCTCGGCCAGCTCATCCTCGGAACCCTGGAGGGGCTCGGCCTCCCCGTAGGGATAGTTCCAGTAGCGATCGAGGCGCAGGGCATCCTCCCCGGCCCGGTACACCAGGCGCCTGGCATTGGGCAGGCACTTCACCCCCTCGAGGATGGTGAGATCGCCGATGTGGTAACCGAAGGTCAGCATGCTGGCCA
>CAZREY010000139.1:0-7047 GCA_964599015.1 uncultured Thiobacillus sp. | reverse complement strand
CGGGCAGCTTCTTCTCCGGTTACGCCGCTTCCGGCTCCTTCAACCGCAGCGGCGTGAACTACGAATCCGGCGCCCGCACCCCCCTGGCGGCGGTGTTCTCCGCCGGCTTCCTGCTGCTGATCCTGTTCCTGGTGGCCCCCCTGGCCGCCTACCTGCCCATCCCCGCCATGGCGGCGGTGCTGTTCCTGGTGGCCTGGAACCTCATCGACTTCCACCACATCGGCGCCATCCTCAAGGCCCACCGGGAGGAAGCGGTGGTGCTGGGGGTGAGTTTCTTCGGCACGGTCATCGACCTGGAAAAGGGCATCTTCTTCGGCATCCTGGTGTCCCTGATCTTCTACCTGGCCAAGACCTCCCGGCCCGCCATCCGCGCCGTGGTGCCCGCCGCCGACGATCTCGACAACCCACGCCGCAAGTTCGTGGTGGAAACCGGCGCCGAGCCGGCCTGCCCGCAATTGAAGATGCTGCGCATCGAAGGCTCCATCTTCTTCGGCGCCGTGGACCACATCCAGCACGCCTTCGTCGCCGTGGACGAGCATGTGCCCAGCCAGAAGCACCTGCTGGTGTTCTCCAAGGGCATCAACACCATCGACCTGGCGGGGGCGGAAATGCTCTCCGGCGAGGCCAAGCGCCGGCGCAAGCTGGGGGGCGGCCTGTACCTGTGCGGCGTGCGGGACGCCACCTGCGCCATGCTGAAGAAGGGCGGCTACCAGGCGGACATCGGCGAGGGCAACGTCTTCGCCCACAAGCCGGACGCCATCGCCGGCATCTACCCGCGCCTGGACCCGGAGCTCTGCCGCGCCTGCAAGGCCCGCATCTTCCGGGAATGCCAGCGCCAACTGCCCAACGGCGAGACGCGCACGGACATCCTGCCCAGGGCCGAGGCGGAGCCGGCCCCCCCAGCGGACCGCGCGGGCTTCAAGCGCCTCACCGAGATCGTCACCCGCACCGGCGACGACGGCAGCACCGGCCTGGCCGACGGCACCCGGCTGCCCAAGAGCGACCCCCGCATCGAGGCCATAGGCCAGGTGGACGAACTCAACAGCCAGATCGGCGCCCTCATGGCGGAGCCCCTGGGCGGCGAGATCCGCGGCCTGCTGGCCGACATCCAGCACGACCTCTTCAACGTGGGCGCGGAACTGGCCTGGCCCGACCAGATCCAGATCACCCAGGACCACGTGCTCATGCTGGACGAGGCCCTGGCCCGCATGAACAGCCGGCTGCCCCCCCTGACGGAGTTCGTGCTGCCCGGCGGCACCCGGGCGGCGGCCCTGGCCCATGTGTGCCGCACCGTTTGCCGGCGGGCTGAACGCCACATGATCCGCCTGGGGGAGGCCGATCTGATCTCCACACGGCTGGTGCAGTACCTGAACCGCCTCTCGGACCTGCTCTTCGTGCTGTCTCGCCAGATCAACCGGGCGGCGGGCCAGGCCGAACCCACCTGGCGCGGCCCCGGGAAACGCTGAGGAAGATTCTCGCCGGTTGTTCCTGCTCCGCGCGAAATAGGGGCAGAATGTGGTCGGCTGCCGTCTGGCAGGCGCCCACACCAACGAGAGGAGATCCGCCCATGAAATCGACCCCTTTGCTGCTGGCCCTGGCACTGGCCATTCCCACCACCCAAGCGATGGCCGCCGAAAGCAAGCCGGCGGCGGGCCAAGCGGCCGCCATGCCCGACACGTCGGACGCGTGGGTGCGCTACCTGTCCGACTTCACCCGCAACGCCGACATGCTGGTGGACCCGAAGAAATTCGTGGCGGCCTTGAGCCAGGTCACGGAACCGGGCTTCCTGGTGGCCGCCCTCAACGCCATGATGGACCCCAGGCTGTACAACCAGTCCCTGGCCTCCGCCATGGACCCCAAGGCCTACGCCAACTATGCGCGGCTCATGGACCCCAGCGTGGCCACCACCTGGATGATGACCCTGATGGATCCCCAGTTCATGAACGCGGTGACCTATACCCTCACCGACCCGGGCAAGCTCATGCGCTGGATGATGCTGCCCATGGACCCCAAGGTCACCAGTACCGCCCTCAATGCCCTGAACCCCAATGTCTATGCGCAATGGGGCACCGCCGGGTTCGACCCCAAACTCTGGAACACCATGATGAGTCCGCTGAATCCGGCCTGGTACGGCGGCTGGGCCGGCACCATGGCCAATCCCCAGACCTACGGCCCCACCTGGGGCGGATGGATGACCACTCCTTACGGCACGGTACCCGCGCCTGTGCTGGTGCCGGGCGTGCCACCCGCCAGGTAGGAAAGCCTCAGCCGATTCCCTGCCCCGGCGGTTTCGTGATTGCCGGGGCTGGTTTATCGTTGCGATATCGTGCCGCCAACGGAGATGACGGGATGCGCTGCTATCTGGAAGATCACTTTCCCCACTTGATTCCGGGCCTGATCGAGCACTGGGGCAAGCCGGAGGCGTTCAAGGACTTCATTTCAAGCCTGATTTTCGATACCCGGGGGGGGCGCACCGGCTGGCCCCCGGAAGCCTGGGAGGAGATTGGTTTCCTGGAGGCTCTGCACAAGACGGTCTATCCGTCGGAGCAAAGGGACGCGGAGGACGTGCTGCTGGATGACACCATCAAGTGGGTGAGCTGAGGCCCACCCTGGTTCCCGGATTCAGAAGCTGCTGGCCTCGATTTCCAGATAGGTCCTGTTGATGTTGCCCCCCATGTGCACGTCGAACTCCTTCAGCACCTTCCACTCTTTCAAGTCCAGCTTGGCGCGGATTTCCGAATCCGTCAGACCAGCCTTGTAGCCTGCCTCCACCCCCGCATAGAGCTTGGCCATGCGGTCATGCATGGCGGCGGCATCCTTCAGGGTCATCAGGGGACCATGGCCCGGGATGATGCTCTTTGCCGGCAGGGCCCGCACCTCGGCCAGGACCTCCACCCATTTCTTCACCAGGGCATCGCGGAAATTGGGCGTGATGCGGTTCACCAGGATGTCGCCGCCGATGAGCACCTTGTCCTCCGGCAGCCAGATCATCAGGTCTCCCAGCGTATGGGCCGCTTCGGGCACCCATAGGGTCATCTTCACGCCGTCGATGACGATATCGCTCCTGGTGTTGTTGGCGTAGACCTCGCTGGCGGGCACCGCCTTGGTGTTGGGGAATTTGCGACCCGTTGCGCCCTCGATGATGGCCAGCCACTCCGCCTCCCCTTCCAGCAGCAGCTTGCGGCACATCTCCGAACTGATCACCTTGGCGTCGGGGAAGGCGGCGTTGCCGAAGGTATGGTCACCGTGGTGGTGGGTGTTGATCACCACCTTCACCGGCTTCCTGGTGAGCTTGGCCACCTCCTTGCGCAGATGGACGCCGATCTCGTCGGTGAAACCCGTGTCGATGATGATGGCGCCGCTGTCACCGATGATCAGGGTGCTGTTCACCATGTAGCCCTGGTTTTCCTTGTTGGGCAGCGCCATGGGCCCCAGCAGGGCGTAGATGCGTTCATTGACCTTGACCACCTTGGTGGGAGGGATCGAGGCGGCGAAAGCCTGGATCCCAAGCAGCAGACCCCAAACGAGAAGTAGCAGACGGTGCATGGCGGCTCCCATGGTGCGGTGAAGGAGAGCCATTGTCGTCAGGGCACACAAGCGCCTCAAGCGGATATAAGTACCACTCCGTCCCTGCCCGGGCCCGGTGCCGGAAAGGGCGGCCCCAGGGGTTTTTCCTCCCCCCGGAAGCGTGCCATGGCGGCCATGGGTATAATTTTGCATCTTCCAACTCAGGGAACCGAAACATGGGCTTTCTTGCCGGCAAGAAAATCCTCGTCACCGGGGTCATCAGTAATCGATCCATCGCCTATGGCATTGCCAAGGCCTGCCACCGGGAAGGCGCGGAACTGGCTTTCACCTACCAGAACGACAAGGTGCGTGAGCGCGTGGAAGGCTTGGCCAGGGACTTTGGCGAAAACAATCCGGTGCTGCCCTGTGACGTGGCCAGCGACGACGAGATCAACGCGCTGTTCACGGAACTGGGCCAGCGCTGGGGCGCCCTGGACGGCCTGGTCCATTCCATCGCCTTCTCCCCCAAGGAAGCCCTGGCGGGCAATTACCTGGACCACGTGAACCGGGAGAACTTCCGTATCGCCCACGAGATCTCCAGCTATTCCTTCACCGCCATGGCCAAGGCCGCCCTGCCCCTCATGGAAGGCCGGCCCGCCGCCATGCTGACCTTGTCCTACCTGGGCGCCGTGCGCTACGTGCCCCACTACAACGTCATGGGCCTGGCCAAGGCCAGCCTGGAAACGGGGGTCTACTACATGGCCGCCAGCCTGGGGCCCAAGGGCATCCGCGTGAACGGCATCTCCGCCGGCCCCATCAAGACCCTGGCGGCTGCGGGCATTTCCGACTTCAACAAGCTCCTGGCCTGGGGCGAACAGCATTCCCCCCTGCGCCGCAACGTCACCATCGAGGAAGTGGGCAATGCCGCCGCCTTCCTGCTGTCGGACCTGGCCTCCGGCATCACTGGCGAGATCACCTACGTGGATGCAGGCTTCAATTCCACGGCGGGCCTGGCGGTGGATGAATAGGCGACCGTAGCGAAAAACAAAAAGGCCGGCATCGCGCCGGCCTTTTTTTTGGCGTGAAAGCCAGCCTTATTCCGTCGCCCCTTCCAGGGAAGCCGGCTCGATCTTGATCTCGGCCTTGGCCTTGAGGTTCTCCAGATAGGCGCGGACCTCCTCCTGGGCAATGAGGCGGCGCAGATCGTCCTGCATCCGCTGCACCTGGACAGAGGCATCCACTGCCACGACCCGGTTGATGCGATACAGGCGATAGCCCTGCTCCGTTTCCACGCCGACATGGACGGGCAGCTTGGACGTATTGGCCCGGAACACCGCCTTCATGGCCTCCCGCGGGATGTTGAGGGGTTGGGCACGGGACAGGGTCATGGGAGCCGACCAGCCCGCCACGTTCTGGCCCGCCTGGACGGAAGCCAATGCCTTCCGTCCCGCCTCGTTGGCCAGCTTGCGGGCCTGGTCCTGGGCCAGCTTGCGGCGGATGTCCTGGGCCACGTCTGCCAGGGGCAGCACGCCTGCGGGCCTGTATTCCAGCACCCGGGCGGAAACCAGGGTATTGGGCGCCACCTCCACCGCTTCCACGTTGTGGTGCTTGTTCAGGCTGTCCTCGGCGAACAGGGCCTCCATCAGGCGGGGATTGGCCAGGAAGGCGGGCGAGGAGGTCCTCTCGTGAATCCAATCGCTGGTCACCAGCGTCAGGCCAAACTCCTTGGCGGCCGGTTCCAGGCTGTCCGGCTGCTCGTACACCATGTTGCTGAAGCGTTCCGCGGCTTCGGCGAAACGGCGCTGGGCCTCCTGCTGGCGCAAAGCCTGTTGGATCTCCCCTTTCACCGCCTCGAAACCCATCTTGGCCCCAACGACCACGCCGTCCAGGCGAATGATGTGAAAGCCGAACTGGGACTCCACCAGGCCACTGATGTCACCGATCTTCATGGACCAGACCGCATCCGCGAAGGGTTTCACCATCATGTCCCGGGTAAAGGCACCCAGGTCGCCGCCATTTTGTCCGGACCCCGGATCCTGGGAATGCTGGCGCGCCAGATCGGCGAATTTGGCCGGGGCCTTGCGCACCTCCGCAAGAATCTGATCGGCCTTGGCCCTGGCGGCCGCCTTCGCCGCCGCATCCGCCCCCTGAGGCAGCTGGATCAGGATATGGCTCGCACGACGCCGCTCGGGCTCCTGGTACCGGCTCTGGTTGGACTCGTAGAACTTGCGCGTCACCTCATCGCTGACCTGGATGCCCTGTTCCAGCTGGGTCAGGGACAACACGGCATACTGGATCCTCACCTGCCTGGGCGTGGCGTAATTGTCCTTGTGGGCCTCATATTCCGCCTGCACGGCCTTGTCATCCACCTTGACCTGTCCGGCATAGGTTTGCTGGTCAAAGATGATTTCATTCACTTCCCGCTGCTGGCCGATCAGTTCCGCCAGATGGGCCACGCTGGGACGCGGTGCCAATGCCCCTTCCCCCAGGCCCAGCTGCACCTGGCGCAACAACTGGTCCTGCTGCAGCAGGGCCATCAGTTCACCCTGGCTCATGCCCCGGCTGCGCAACCAGGAGTCCAGGCGTGCCTGGGAAAACTGGCCGTTTTCCTGGAAGGACTCCAGGCCTGCAAGCATGGCCTGTATCTGGGGCTCCACAATGGAGAACCCCGCCTTGAGGGCGGCAGAGGACAACAGCTTCGTATTGACCAGCTGATCCATGACCGTTTCGCGCAGGACTTTCTCCTCCACCTTGCCCCCCAACGCTTCCTTCTGGTCGCGCAGGGCCTTGAGAAACTCCCGTTGCGGAATGTCGTCACCGTTCACGGTGGCGGCGGGCTTTTCCTGGCCGCCGCCGGAGAAATAGGAATCGATGCCCCACAATGCGAAAGGAATGGTCAGCAAGGCCAGGATAACCTTGGCAATCCAACCCTGGGCGCGTTCGCGAATAGCTTCTAGCATGGCTTGTTGCAATCCGTGTTGATGGCAAAACAGCAAAAAAAAAGGCGAACTCACGTTCGCCTTTGAGGTGTTGGCGGAGTGGACGGGACTCGAACCCGCGACCCCCGGCGTGACAGGCCGGTATTCTAACCGACTGAACTACCACTCCTAAAACTTGGTACCGCTTTTTGATACATCACTTTTTCTGGTGGGTGCTGACGGGGTCGAACCGCCGACATTCGCCTTGTAAGGGCGACGCTCTACCAACTGAGCTAAGCACCCTACGAGCCGTGCCGGGAACCCTTACACACCCGCAGAAAGACCGCTACTGTACAGCATCTTTCAGCGCTTTGCCAGCCCTGAATTTTGCAATTTTTGCTGCCTTGATTTTGATGGTGGCGCCGGTGCGGGGATTGCGTCCCGCGCGGGCGGCGCGCTTGCCCACGTAGAAAGATCCGAACCCGACCAGAGTCACCATTTCACCCTTCTTCAGGGCCTTCTTGACCGCATCCATGGCGGCATCCAGGGCACGGCCGGCGGCCGCCTTGGAAATATCTGCGTTGGAGGCGATGGCGTCGATCAGTTCGGATTTGTTCACAAC
>CAZREY010000138.1:0-7051 GCA_964599015.1 uncultured Thiobacillus sp. | reverse complement strand
GCCAAGTTCCGCGGCTCGAATTCGGCACCGGCCTGGTCGCCGGATGGTCGCCAACTGGCCGTGACCCTGTCAAAGGACGAGACATCCCAGATTTACCTGCTTGACCTGGAAACGGGGGAAGCGAAGCGATTTACCCGTGGCGGGGCCCTGGATACGGAACCCGTGTTCAGCCCGGACGGGCGTTGGCTGTACTTCACTTCGGACCGGGGCGGCTCGCCCCAGATCTACCGGGCATCCCTGGAAAACGGCGAGACCAGCCGCATCACCTTCGAGGGGGGGTACAATGTGTCCCCAGCGCTGTCCCCGGACGGGAAGACCATGGCGTTCGTGCACCGTCGCGACAGCCGGTTCCACGTGGCGGTCATGGACTTGGGCAATCGTCAGATGCAGGTGTTGACGGACACGACCTTCGACGAGTCACCCAGCTTCGCGCCCAATGGCCGCCTGATCCTTTATGCGACCCTGGTGAATGGTCGTGGTGTCCTGGCGACGGTCAGCGTGGATGGCAGAGTCAAGCAAAGACTTTCCCAGAGCGGCGATCTGCGGGAGCCGAGTTGGGGCCAATAGAGATGCGGACACCTTTGGTATCGTAAGAGGAGAATTCATGAAGCACTTTGCCATCGCCCTGACACTCGCCGCGCTGTTGGCCGGCTGCGCGGACCAGCCTCCCAAGGACGCCGTGATCGAGGATCGCGGCATCAAGGCGTCCTCCCCCACGACAGAGGTGACAACGGCGGACACCCAGGGCATGGCCATCGCCCCCGTGGACAGCAAACCCATCGGTGGTGCCGGTAGCGCTGCCGCGGATGCCGCGGGCCAGGCCCCTGCCCAGAAAGTTGAGACCCGTCCCCTGGCCGAACCGGCGACAGAAGTGAAGCCTCTGGACGGGACGCCGGCCGGAGCGGCGGCAGGTGGCGCGGCGGCGGGTGGGGATCCGGCGGCCATTGCCCTGAGTCTCAAGGACCCCAACAGCCCCTTGTCCAAGCGGATCATCCTGTTCGACTTCGACAGTTCGGCCATCCGCGACGAATATCGTGCACTCCTGGAGGCCCATGCGGAATTCCTGAAGAGCAATCCCGCCAGCAAGGTGATCCTGCAGGGGCACGCTGACGAGCGTGGCAGCCGGGAGTACAACTTGGCATTGGGCCAGCGTCGTTCCGAGAGCGTCTTCAAGGCCATGTCCCTGCTGGGTGTGACCGAACCCCAGATGGAGGCGGTTTCCCTGGGTGAGGAGAAACCGATTGCAGAGGGCCATGACGAAGAGGCATGGCAACAGAACCGTCGTACTGAGATTCTTTACCAAGGCGAATGAAACAGCTCCGTTACCCCCTCCTCCTAGTTGCGTTGCTGTCCCAATACGGTTGGGCGGCCTCCGCGGATGAATTGGCGCAAAAGATGGGCGATCTGCAAAAAGGCATGCAGGCCCAGGACAATCGTTTGGGCCGTCTGGAAAGCCAACTGCAGAACCAGGGTCTGCTGAACCTGCTGAACCAGGTGGAGGCCCTCAAGGCCGAAGTCGCCCGCCTGCGTGGTTCCCAGGAAGAACTGGCCTATCAGCAGGGCACCGCCGACAAGCGCGTCAAGGAACTGTTCGCCGATCTGGACGATCGCGTGAAGGAACTGGAGAGCCGGCCCGCGGCGGCCGTGGCCTCACAGCCTGCGGTGCGTTTGCAACCCGCACAGGCCTTGAGCAAGCCTGCGGCAACCGGGACCGCCGGTGGCGGTCAGGCTCCGGAAGCGGAAGGCGAGGCCAAGGCCTATGAAGCCGCCCACCAACTGGTCAAATCGGGCCGGTACAAGGATGCCGTGCTGGCCTTCCAAAATTTCGCCAAGGCCTATCCCGCCAGCACGCTGGTACCCAATGCCCATTACTGGACCGGATTTTCCTATGTGGGGATGTCTGATTTCGAGAGCGCGGCG
The DNA here is from genome assembly GCA_964599015.1 of uncultured Thiobacillus sp. Lineage (GTDB taxonomy): Bacteria > Pseudomonadota > Gammaproteobacteria > Burkholderiales > Thiobacillaceae > PFJX01. Next base: position 5,131 of record CAZREY010000138.1, on the reverse strand, counting down.
GCCAGTTACCAGCACCTGATCGCGGAATATCCCAATAGTCCGAAGACACCCGATGCCATGCTTTCCCTGGCGCGGGCCCAGGTGCAGATGAAACAAGGCACCGAGGCCATCGCCACGCTGGATGCGCTCATCGAGAAATTCCCCTATAGCCGGGCCGCGGACAACGGCAAGAAATTGCTTTCCACCCTCAAGTAATCTTGTCGTCCCCGACCAGCCCTAGCCGCCTTCGGATATCGGAAATATTTTTTTCCCTGCAGGGCGAAGCCAGTCGGGTGGGGCTGCCTACCGTTTTCGTGCGCTTGACCGGCTGTCCCCTGCGTTGCGGCTATTGCGATACCGACTACGCCTTCCATGGCGGCGAGTGGATGGATCTGGCGGACATCGTCGCCCGTGTACGATGCTTTCCCACCCGGCATGTCACCGTGACAGGGGGGGAGCCCCTGGCACAGAAAGCCTGTGCCGAATTGCTTGAACACCTTTGCGACGCCGGCCTGGACGTTTCCCTGGAAACCAGCGGTGCCCTGGATATTTCCAGGGTTGATCCCAGAGTGGCGCGCATCGTCGACATCAAAACGCCGGGCTCGGGAGAGGCGGAGCGCAACCACTGGCCCAATATCGCGCTGCTGTCGCCCCGGGATGAAGTGAAGTTCGTGCTGACGGACGAGGCGGATTACCAGTGGGCAAAGGCATTGCTGATGGAGAAATCCATCGCGGATATATGTCCAGTGCTTTTTTCTCCCGCGTGGGAGCAATTGGCGGCGGAAGACCTGGCGGAATGGGTGTTGCGGGACGGCCTTCCGGTGCGCATGCAGGTGCAACTGCACAAAATCCTTTGGCGCGAGGCACGGGGGCGATGAAGAAGGCGGTGGTGCTCGTATCCGGTGGGCTGGACTCCGCCACAGCCCTGGCGGTAGCGCGCAAGACGGGATATGTCTGTTATGCGCTCAGCCTGGATTACGGGCAGCGTCACCGCGTGGAACTGGATGCGGCACGGGCGGTGTCGCTCCAGATGGGGGTGGCGGAACACCGGGTCATGCATCTCGATATGGGGCCCATGGCAGGGAGCGCCCTGACTGACAGCAGCGTGGACGTGCCCGAGGGCGGCTCCACCGAGGGCATCCCCGTAACCTACGTGCCGGCGCGAAATACCATCATGCTTTCCTTGGCCCTGGGCTGGGCTGAAGTGCTGGAAGCCGACGCCATCTACATCGGTGTGAATGCGGTGGATTACTCCGGCTATCCCGATTGCCGCCCCGCCTTCGTGCGGGCCTTCCAGATGCTGGCGAACCTGGCAACCAGGCGCGGGGTGGAAGGGCGCCCCATCAAAGTGGAAACGCCTCTGATCAATCTGACCAAGGCGGAGATCATCCACCTGGGCATGGAGTTGGGCGTGGACTACAGCCGCACCGTTTCCTGCTACCAGGCCGACACGGAGGGCCGGGCCTGTGGCCATTGCGATTCCTGCCGCTTGAGACGACAGGGTTTTCAGGAACTTGGGATTCCGGACCCGACCCGCTATTTCCTTTGACCCATGGGGCAAAGGTCACCCCTATAATCCATCCGTTTAACGACAAAAAGGCCCGAGAGGAGACACAAGATGGAGCACATTCAGAATCCCGCGTCTTTGGTGGCTTGGCTGGGTTTCTTCCTGGCTCTGATATTCGGCTATGTGGCCAACAAGACCAGCTTCTGCACCATGGGGGCCGTGTCAGATGTGGTGAACATGAGCGAGTGGGGACGCATGCGCGCTTGGCTGCTGGCGATTGCCGTCGCCATGTTGGGCTCCAACCTCCTTGTTTATTTCGGTTTCTTCGATATTTCCCAAACCTTTTACACGCGGGGCACGGTTTACTGGTTTGGCGCCCTGGTCGGGGGCCTGTTGTTCGGGGTGGGCATGACCTTGGCGGGAGGTTGCGGTCAGCGCACCCTGGTCCGGCTTGGAGGCGGCAACCTTAAATCCGTGGTGGTGTTCCTCTTCCTGGGGTATTCGGCCCTGGTCACCATGAACGGCATTCTGCGCATACCCCTGGACAGCGTGTTGCGCGCGGAGATATTCACGGTTCATCTGGACGGGATGCAAACCCTCCCGGCCATGATGGGCATGGGGGACACGGTGTCGCAACTGTCGTGGGCCATCGTTCTGGCATTGATCATTCTTGCCTTCGTGTTTTCCAACAAGGAATTCAGGGAGAACCGGGACAACATCCTGGCGGGTATCGTAGTGGGGCTGGTGGTGGCCGCGGGTTGGTATGTGACCGGCCACCTGGGTTTTTCCGAGAACGAATTCATGGAACGCACCTACGTGGGCACGGACTCAAAACTGGCGGAATCCATGACATTCGTGGGGCCCTTGGCCTACACCATGGATCTTTGGGCCTATTGGCGCGACAAGCACGTGACATTCGGCGTGGCGAGCGTATTCGGGGTGGTGATCGGTTCTTTCATCTACTCGGTGTTCAACCACAGTTTCCGCTGGGAATACTTCAATACACCGCAAGACATGTTCCGCCATATCGTGGGCGCGGTGCTCATGGGTTTTGGCGGCATCGCCGCCATGGGATGCACCATCGGCCAGGCAGTCACTGGTGTCTCCACCTTGGCCATCAGTTCTTTCATTGTTTTCTTCGGCATCGTGGCGGGCGCGGCCATAACAATGAAAATTCAGTACTATTTGATGATGCGCTCGGCCTAATCAAAAAGTTTTATTCAGTTGTGGAAATTTCCTGTCGATAAAATGGTCGTATAAGTCATATGTTGGCGCATGACCTGAAAGGATGATGATGCGGAAACTCCTGGGTGTATTGTTGCTGGGCCTGGCGGCAGTCACGACGACCCTGAATGTCAATGCCGAAGGCACCAAGGCAATCAATTTCCAGTTCACTGACATCAATGGCAAAACCTTGAGGTTGTCCGATTTCAAGGGCAAGTGGGTATTGGTGAATTTCTGGGCTCCCTGGTGCCCGTTGTGCTGGGTAGAAGTGCCCACCCTCAACGAGTTGAACAAGCGCAAGGACTTCGTGGTGATCGGTGTCGGTCTGGACTACGGCCCGGACGAAAACGTGGTGCGTGAGTCCGCCAGCCGCCACAATCTGGATTTCGCCCATATCATCGCCGGCGGCGCCCGTCGCAACCAGGACAGTCCTTTCAGGCAGGTGGGGCCTGTGGATTTTTACCCGACTTCCTATATCTATGATCCCAACGGCGAGATCGTGATGTTCATTCCCGGACAGGTCCGGATGAACAAGGTGCTTGCGTTCATGGATGCATACAAAAGCAAAAGCTCCCAGACTCAGATAGTGGATGGCAAGCAGTCCGAAGCACCTGCGACGGCTTCCCCCATTCAGGAAGTGACATACAGCAAGCCCGAGGCGGCCGACAGCAACGCAGTTACCGGTGCCGGCAAACCCGCTACCCGCAGCCAGACCAGCAAGAACCCTCCCGTTCGGCGCAGCAAATCTTCCCAGACCGTGACTTACTGATTGAGTTGACCGCGTAGTAAATTTTTTGGAATAATCGCGGTCTTTCGACGGGTGGTTAGCTCAGCCGGTAGAGCAGCGGACTTTTAATCCGTTGGTCGTGGGTTCGAATCCCCCACCACCCACCAGATACAGGGGTTTGGCTACAGCCAAACCCCTTTTTGTTTGGACGAGAGCCAAGGCCTTGCTTGACCGGCTACATGGCAATCGATACTGTTTTGAGCTTTTCTGAATATTAAGAAATCCTTGCCATGGCCGACACGGAGTTGACCGGAGCCGAGATCGTTGTCCGCTGTTTGCGCGACGAGGGTGTGAAGCACGTTTTCGGATACCCCGGTGGGGCGGTGCTGAATATTTACGACGAGATATACAAGCAGGATGACTTCCAGCACATCCTGGTGCGCCACGAACAGGCGGCGCTGCACGCGGCGGATGCCTATGCGCGCTCCACTGGCCAGGTCGGGGTGGCCATCGTGACCTCCGGGCCCGGCGCCACCAATGCGGTCACCGGCATCGCCACGGCCTACATGGATTCGATTCCCATGGTGGTGTTGACTGGCCAGGTACCTACCGCCGCCATCGGCCTGGATGCCTTTCAGGAAGTGGATACCGTGGGCATCACGCGCCCATGCGTCAAACACAACTTCCTGGTGAAGGATGTGCGTCAACTCGCGGAAACCATCAAGAAGGCCTTCTACATCGCGTCCACCGGGCGGCCCGGCCCGGTGGTGGTGGATATCCCCAAGGATGTGACCCAGCATCTTTGCCCGTATCACTATCCCAAGAGCGTTTCCATGCGCTCCTACAATCCCACCTGGAAGGGCCACACCGGCCAGATCAGGAAGGCGGTCCAGATGCTGCTGGAGGCCAAGCGCCCCATCATCTACACCGGCGGGGGCGTGGTGCTGGGCAATGCGGCCAAGCAGCTGACCGAGTTGACCCGCTTCCTGGGCTATCCCACCACCAATACCTTGATGGGGCTGGGCGGCTATCCCTCTCCGGACCCCTTGTTCCTGGGCATGCTGGGCATGCACGGCACCTATGAGGCCAACATGGCCATGCAGCATTGCGATGTGCTCTTGGCCGTGGGTGCCCGCTTCGATGACCGTGTCATCGGCAATCCCAAGCATTTCGGCAGCGAGCATCACCGCATCATCCATATCGACGTGGATCCCTCCTCCATTTCCAAGCGCGTCAAGGTGGATGTGCCCATCGTCGGCGACGTGGCCCATGTGTTGGATGAGATGATCAAACTGCTGAAGGCGGAGAAGGACAAGCCGGATGAGCAGGCCCTCAAGGCCTGGTGGGCCCAGATCGAGCTATGGCGTGCCCAGGATTGCCTGAAGTACGAACAAAGCCCCTCGGTCATCAAGCCCCAATATGTCGTGGAGAAGCTGTACGAGGTGACCCAGGGCCAGGCCTTCGTCACGTCCGATGTGGGCCAGCACCAGATGTGGGCGGCCCAGTACTACAAGTTCGACCAGCCTCGCCGCTGGATCAACTCCGGCGGCCTGGGCACCATGGGCTTCGGCCTGCCCGCGGCCATGGGCGTGCAGTTCGCCCACCCGGATGCCATGGTGGCCTGCATCACCGGCGAGGGCAGCATCCAGATGAACATCCAGGAATTGTCCACCTGCAAGGAACACAACCTACCC
>CAZREY010000137.1:0-7056 GCA_964599015.1 uncultured Thiobacillus sp. | reverse complement strand
CTGCAGCATGAGGCTGTCGTGGTTGCCTTCCTCGACGATACGCCCGTTCTCGAATACCAGGATGCGATCGGCCTGGCGTACCGCCGAGAGCCGGTGGGCAATGATGAGGGTGGTGCGGCCGGCCAGAAACCGGGACATGGCGGCATGCAGGTGATGCTCGGTATCGCTGTCCAGGGCGGAGGTGGCCTCGTCCAGGATCACCACCTGGGGACGCCCCAGGACCATGCGGGCGATGGCCAGGCGCTGGCGCTGGCCGCCAGAGAGGCGCACCCCGTTCTTGCCCACCATGCTGTCCAGTCCCTCAGAGAGGTCGGCGACGAATGCCTTCAACTGGGCGATCTCCAGTGCCTGCCACAGGTCCTCATCCGTCAGGGGCCGGCCCATTGTCAGGTTTTCCCGCACGGTGGCGTTGAACAACACCGGGTGCTGGAGCACCACCCCCACATGCTCGCGGATCCGGTCCCAGCCTACGTCCTTCACATCCACGCCGCCGTAGCGGATGGTGCCGTCCCGCAGGGGGTACAGACCAAGCAGGGCCTGTACCAGGGTGGATTTACCGCCCCCCGAAGCGCCCACCAGGGCCACCTTCTCTCCTGGGGCAAGGTTCAGGCTCACGCCGTCCAGAACTGTCTCGCCATCGCCGTAGGAAAAAGCGACCTGTTCCAGGGTGACTCCCACCGTGGCGCGGCCCTTGAATGGATCTGCCTGGCCCGTGCCCTCCTGGGCAGGCTTCAGGGCCATCATGCCATTTATACGGCCCAAGGCGCCGTTGGCGGCGAACCAGGCGTACTGGATGTTCAGCATCTCCTGCACCGGCGACATCATGAACCACAGGTAGCCGAACACCGCCAGCATCTCGCCGATGGTGAGGTCGGAGAACACCACCATGAGCATGGCCACCGCCCGGAAGACGTCGAAACCCGTCAGGAAAACGAAGAAGGACACCCTGTTCATGGCATCCGACTTCCAGGCATAGGCGGCCGCATGCTGCCGGATGTTGGCGGCCCTGCCCGTTACCCGGGCCAGGTAGTGGCGTTCGCGGTTCATGGCACGGATCTGATTGAGGGCATCCAGGGTTTCCGTCAGGGCCTCCTGGAAAGCTTCGAAGGCAGCGTTCTCCCGCTTCTTCAATTCCTTCACCTTCTTGCCCAGGCGTGTGGAAAAGGCGATGACCAAGGGATTCAGCAGGAGGATGAACAGGGCCAGCTGCCAATGCATCCACAGCAGCACGGCCGCGACGCCCACCAGGGACAGGCAGGCCACCACGAAGCCCGAGATGGAGGAACCCAGGAAGCTGTCCACCGCGTTCAGGTCCGTCACGAAATGGGACGTGACCCGCCCGGAACCCAGGGTTTCGTACTCGGAGAGGGCAATGCGGGACAGGCGTTGCAGCATCCGTGCGCGGATGCGGTACACCACCTCCTTGGACACCAGGGAGAAGGTCCGCAACTGCCAGACGTTGAGAAGTATTGATGCCAGGCGCAACCCTATCGTGAGCAGCAGCGCAATGAGCACGAACAGTACGGGGCCATGCCATGCAATGGGAAACCAGGGACCGAACAAGGCCACGAAACCGCCTGGATGGTCCAGCAGGACCTCATCCACAAGGACCGGCAGGAAAAGGGGTACGGGCACGGCGCAGGCCACCGCCAACAGGGCGATCAGGTTGCCTTTCATCAGGCTGCGCTTGTGGGGACGCAACTCCCGCAGGATGTCCTTCCAAGCCAGGGAAAAATCGGATTCCATCGTCAAAAAGTCGTCACAAATGTCAATTCCGACTCCGTTCTCAGTCCATAGACAGTCAGAAAATCACGTAACCAATTGTTAAATAAGATCTTTCTTCATCTGTCTATTGGCATGCGGATTGCAGATACAGGGTAAACCATTGCTGAGGTTCTCATCATGAGAGACCTGTTCAAATTACTGGACCCCATGCCAAAGGCGTCGCCCTCCGGCAAAGACATATCAGCCATCGAGTCACGCTTTCCCCATATCGCCCGGGAATTGTGCGCGCACTGGAAAAGCGACCAGATCGAGCTTTATCTGGACAGTCTGCTCATCGACAACCGGGGTGGTCGAGTCGGTTTCCCGGCGGACGTGCTGGACGAACTCATGTTTCTCTCCGGCCTACGCTGGCATCTCTCTCACCAAGTAGGCCGTGTGGAGGATTACCAGAAACCCGATATGTTCACCTACTCCGCCGTGAACGAGGCCGATCTGCGCAGGGCTGGCAGCACAAGGGCCTGGGTGCTGGAATAGGGTTATTTGCCAATACAGAACTGGCTGAAAATCACGCCCAGCAGGTCGTCGGCGGTGAATTCACCCGTGATCTCACCCAGGGCCTCTTGGGCGAGGCGCAGTTCCTCGGCGAAAAACTCCAAATGTTGCCCCGCCTGGCGCGCGGCCTCCAGATGGGCGCCTGCGCGGGACAGGGCATCCAGGTGGCGGGTCCGGGCGGTGTAGACACCTTCTCCGCTCTGCTGCCAACCGGCCAGCTCCAACAAGCGTCTGCGCAACAGATCCATGCCCGCTCCCGACCTGGCTGACAGCCATATCTCCCGGCCGTCCTCGCTCAGGCGGGCGGGTTCATCAGTCTGGTCGATCTTGTTGTGCACCGTCAGCACCGGTATCTCCGGCAGACGCTTCAGGATGGCGGCCTCGGCACCTCCCACGCCGTGCTGGGCGTCGATCAGCAACAGGGCCATATCCGCCTTGTCCACCGCCGCCCAGGTGCGCTGGATACCCATGCGTTCCACCGGGTCCATCGTTTCCCGCAGGCCCGCCGTATCGATGATGTGCAGGGGCACGCCCTCGATCTGGATGATTTCACGCAGGGTATCCCGGGTGGTACCGGCGATCTCCGTAACGATGGCCGCTTCGAAACCCGCCAGTTGATTGAGGAGGCTGGACTTGCCCACGTTGGGTTGGCCGATCAGCACCACGTTGAGGCCATCCCGCAACAGAACACCCTGTTTGGTGGAAGCAAGCACTGACTTCAAGCGCTCCGCAATGGCCTCCAGCCGGCCCCAGGCATCCGCTTTTTCCAGGAAGTCGATGTCTTCCTCGGGGAAATCCAACGTGGCCTCCACCAGCATGCGCAATTGGGTAAGCGCCTCCTTCAGCCCGGTGACCCGGCGGGAAAACTCGCCTTCCAGGGCCCGCAGGGCGGAACGGGCCGCCTGTCGGCTGCCGGCATCGATGAGATCGGCGATGGCCTCGGCCTGGGCCAGGTCCAGTTTGCCGTTCAGGAAGGCCCGGCGACTGAATTCGCCGGGCTCCGCCAGACGAGCACCCAACTCCAGGCAGCGCTCCAATACCGTCTGGAGTACGAATGGTCCGCCATGGCCCTGGAGTTCCAGCACATGTTCGCCAGTGAAGGAATGGGGGGCGGGAAACCACAGGGCAATGCCGTCATCCAGAACCTGGCCCCGGGCATCGAGGAATTTGGCATGGTGGGCGTGGCGGGGCTGGAGTCTGCGTCCCAGCAGACCCTGCATGAAAACTTCCGGATGGGGGCCCGACACCCGGACCACGCCAATGCCGCCCCGGCCCGGCGCGGTGGCAATGGCGGCAATGGGATCGGCAGGGAGGGGGGTCATGGCAACGACAACCGCGCCATCCCTCACGTAATGTCAGTGCTTACTATCGTTCGCCGCCTTGCCCGCACTCTCTACAACCTTATTGATGCGCCACTGCTGCAGGATGGACAGCACGTTGTTCACCAGCCAGTAGAGCACTAGGCCGGCAGGGAAGAAGATGAACATCACCGAGAAAATGAGGGGCATGGCCATCATCACCTTCTGCTGCACCGGGTCCGGCGAGGCGGGGGACAGCTTCACCTGGATGTAGGAGGTGATGGCCATGACGATGGGCAGCACGTAGTAGGGGTCCGGCTTTGAGAGGTCGGTGATCCACAGGGCAAAAGGCGCCTGACGCAATTCCACGGCCCCCAACAGGGCCCAATAGAGGGCAATGAATACGGGAATCTGGATCAGGATGGGCAGGCAGCCTCCCAGGGGATTGATCTTCTCCTCCTGGTAGATCTTCATCATCTGCTCATGCAGCTTCTGCCGGTCGTCGCCGTAGCGCTCCTTGAGGTGCTGCAGCCGGGGCGCCAGCTTGCGCATCTTGGCCATGGATTTGTAGCTGGCGGCGGAAAGGGGATAGAACACCAGCTTGATGAGCACCGTGAGGATGATGATGGCCACGCCCCAGTTGGCCACCACTTTGTGGATCATGCTCAGGGCCAGGAATATGGGATAGGCCAGGATGGTGAGCCAACCATAATCCACCACCAGATCCAGGCCCGGTGCCAGTTCCTTGATCTTCTCCAGTTCCTGGGGGCCGGCATAGAGGCGCATGGAAACGGTTTTTTCCTCGCCCGGATTCACCGCCACGGTGGGTTTGATGACCCCCGCGCTGTACAGGCCATTGCCCAGGGATCGGGTATAGAAGGCCCTATCCGTGTTGTCGGCTGGATCGCGGCTTAGCCAGGCAGCAAAGAAGTGATGCTGCACCATGGCCAGCCAGCCGTCCTTGGCCTGCTTGGCGTGTTCCTGCTGGTCTTTGGCGATATCCTCGAAACTGGCCTTCTGGAACTTGCCGGCCTCGGTGTATACCGCCGGACCGGTGTAGGTGTAGAGAAAAGCGGATTCGCCCTCGGGGGGGTTGCCATGGCGCAGAAACTGGTAGTAGGGCTCCCCGGCCACGGCAGCGCTGGTGCCATTGACGATGCGGGTGTCCAGATCAACCACGTAGCTTCCGCGTCGGAAGGTGTAAATGCGTTCCACCTGGACACCGTTCACGTCGGCGGTAAGCACCACCTTCAATTCATTCTGGCCTTCCTTCAGCCTGTACTCCCCCGGCGCCAGCTTGAAGACGGTCTTGTGGGTGGGCAACTGGCCGCCGATGAAACCGGTCTGGGCAAAGTAGTTGCGATCCGCTCTTTCTTCAAACAGGTGCAGGGGCTGGTCCGCGGCGTCATCCTGGCGATAGTGGGTGAGAAGAAGGGAGCGGATGTCGCCCCCGTTGGCGTCAATCTCGGCCGTCAGCAAATCCGTGACCACCCTGGCCCGCTCGCCCCGCTGGGTCTGTCCCCCTTCAACCTTTTCATCACCCTTCGCCCGCAGGGTCTGGGCCGGTGCGGTCGGTACATCGGCGGGCTGGGCCGACGCGCCGGGGGCGGAGGCGGGGGCCGTGACTGCCGGCTTGGGGTTGCTGTACTCCTGCCAGTTTTCCCACAGCAGCAACAGGGAAAAGGAGAGCACGATGAAGGCGATGATGCGCTGGGTATCCATGGATGCTAGTCGGTATCGTTAGGGGGCGGGTTGACGGCTTGCGACGCAGGCCCGGCAGGCGGCGAGCCCGGAGAGGAAGTCATCCCTCAGCGCCGTTTCATCAAGGGAATCGGCACCGGATTTTCCCTTGAGGCGGGCAATGATATCCAACCCGGCCAGGTTTTCCTGATTTTGGCGGAACCATTCCCGGAGCAGGCGTTTTACCCGGTTTCGTCCCACCGCGGTGGAGATGAGCTTTTTCGGCACAATCAAGCCTAGACGCGCAATTCCTATACTGTTGGGCCCGGCGCTGACATCCAGCAATAAGCCACGTCGGCCACAACGGAAATGAAAAACGGATGAAAACTCATCCGTTTTGCGCAGTTTCTTATGCCACCCGAATGTTCTATCAGTCACGTCCAGGCTTTGCCGTCTTCCGTCGGCGACAAGCGGGGTACCCGCCTACCGCGCCGACATTGAACAGCCAACCTTAGACAGCCAGACGCTTGCGGCCTTTGGCGCGACGGGCGTTGATCACGGCCCGGCCGCCTTTGGTGCTCATGCGCGCGCGAAAACCATGGGTGCGCTTGCGACGGACAACGGAGGGCTGGTAAGTGCGTTTCATGCTGGAACCTCAAGGAGATGGTGGCCAGTAAAGGCCTGGCGAAAAGCGGCGTATTAGACTGTTAGCCCCATGATTTGTCAATCTTTTCCAGGCTTTCCCGGGGCGGTGCTAGAATGCCCGGCCGCCTTGTTGCACCCCCTAACCCCCTCTACTCGCGGACCGACTGCCCTGCTCATGGACGACTTTTGGAGCCATTGCCTCGCCCATTTCGAGCGGAGCCTCAACCCTCAGCAACTCAATACCTGGATACGTCCGCTCAGCATCCAGCACAGCCCCGGCAAGGTGGTGATAACCGCCCCCAACAACTTCGTCGCCCAATGGGTGCGCAACAAGTTTCTTGGAGAGGTGCAAGGTCTGGCCCGGGATTTCTTCCCCGTGCACACGGAAGTTTCCCTGGTGATTGCCTCCGGGAAAACCCACCGTGAAGAGGGACAGGAAAAGCCGGCCAAGACCCCCCCCATCGCCGGGAAAACACCAAAAACCGCCGAACCTCCTCCAGCCGTAGAGCCCCAGCCCGTCAACGACAGTCGTATCAATCCGCTGTTCAATTTCGACAACTTCGTCCCCGGCAAGGCCAACGACCTAGCCCGGGCCGCCGCCTTGCAGGTGGCGGACAACCCGGGCTCCGGCTACAACCCATTGTTCGTCTACGGTGGCGTGGGCCTGGGAAAAACCCACCTCATCCAGGCCATCGGCAACCGGGTGATGCAACAGAATCACAGGGCCAAGGTGCTCTACATCCACGCCGACCGTTATGTCTCCGACATGGTGCGGGCCGTGCGCGCCAACTCCTACGACGCCTTCAAGCGCCGCTACGACTCCCTGGACCTGCTGCTCATCGACGACATCCAGTTCTTCGCCGGCAAGGAACGTACCCAGGAACAGTTCTTCTACACCTTCAACACCCTGATCGAGGAACACAAACAGGTCATCATCACCAGTGACACCTTCCCAAAGGACCTGGAAGGCATCGAGGAGCGGCTGAAATCCCGTTTCAGCTGGGGCCTCACCGTCATGCTGGAACCGCCGGAACTGGAAATGCGGGTGGCCATCCTCCTGGACAAGGCCCGCCAGGAAAAGGTGACCCTGGATGAAGGCACGGCCTTCTTCATCGCCAAGCAGGTGCGTTCCAACGTGCGGGAACTGGAGGGCGCC
>CAZREY010000136.1:627-7087 GCA_964599015.1 uncultured Thiobacillus sp. | reverse complement strand
ACCGGACCCGATGCCCTACATGCACCCCGTGATGAAGAACAACTATGGCAAGTGGGTGTTCCATTCCCATCCCAAGCCGGGTGTTCTCATGCACCGTGCCGAGAACGGCGATCAGGTCTGGACCGTCAAGGCCGGCACCCAGCGCCAGATGGACCACTACACCGTGCGCAAGCTGGCGGATATCGCCGACCAGTTCGCCGATGGTTATGTGCGCTTCACCACCCGTTCCAACATCGAGTACATGGTGACCGACCAGTCCAAGGTCGAGCCCCTGATCAAGGCCCTCACCGACAACGGTTTCCCTGTGGGCGGTACCGCCAACTCCGTGTCCATGATCGCCCACACCCAGGGCTGGCTGCATTGCGACATCCCTGGCACTGACGCTTCTGGCGCCGTGAAGGCCCTGATGGACGAGCTCTATCACGAGTTCACCCATTGCGAGATGCCCAACCGGGTCAAGCTGTCCACCTCCTGCTGCGAGATCAACTGCGGTGGCCAGGCCGACATCGCCATCGTCATCCAGCACACCAAGCCGCCCAAGATCAACCACGACCTGGTGGCCAACATCTGCGAGCGGCCTTCCGTGGTGGCCCGTTGCCCCGTGGCGGCCATCCGTCCCGCTCTGGTGAACGGCAAACCCTCCCTGGAGGTGGACGAGAAGAAATGCATCTGCTGCGGCGCCTGCTTCCCTCCCTGCCCGCCCATGCAGATCAACGATCCCGAGCACTCCAAGTTCGCGGTCTGGGTCGGTGGCAAGAACTCCAACGCCCGTTCCCGTCCCACCTTCCACAAGCTGGTGGCCGCTGGTATCCCGAACAACCCTCCGCGTTGGCCCGAGGTCAGCGAAGTCGTCAAGAAGATCCTGGCGACCTACAAGGCCGATGGCCGTCCGTGGGAGCGCATGAACGACTGGATCGACCGTATCGGTTGGCCCGCGTTCTTCGAGAAGACTGGTCTGCCCTTCACCAAGTATCACATCGATAACTGGCGTGGTGGTCGGAGCAGCCTGAACGCTTCCGCCCATATCCGCTTCTGATAGCCGCGGCCCCGGTCTTGGCCGGGGCCGCGATCAACTCGGATATTCGGAGATAGGGATATACAAATGAAATTCGGTATTTTGGTTAACGAAGGCCCGTATCAGCATCAGGCCTCCGATTCGGCGTACCTGTTCGCCAAGGCGGCCATCGCCAAGGGACACGAGGTGTTTCGCGTGTTCTTCTACCACGACGGCGTGAACAACGCTTCCCGCCTGACCGTTCCCCCGGCCGACGATCGTCACATCGTCAACCGCTGGAGCGCGCTGGCCCAGGAAAACAACATCGACATGGTGGTGTGCATCGCCGCGGCACAGCGTCGCGGCATGATGGATGACAACGAAGCCAAGCGGCAGGGCAAGGACGCCAGCAACATCGCCCCGGCATTCCGTATTTCCGGCCTGGGCCAGTTGGTCGAGGCGGGCATCCAGTGCGATCGCCTGGTGACTTTTGGTGATTAAGGGGATTTGAAATGTCCGATGAAATGGATATGGAAGAAGGCGGCACGATCAAGAAGTTCATGTTCGTGAACCGCAAGGCCCCCTACGGCACCATCTATGCCCTGGAGAGCCTGGAAGTCGTGCTCATCTCCGCCGCCTTCGAGCAGGATGTGAGCCTGGCCTTCGTGGATGACGGCGTCTACCAGTTGATGAAGAACATCAACACGGACGGCATCGAGATGAAGAGCTTTTCCAAGACCTATCGCGCCCTGGAAGGCTACGACATCGAGAAGCTCTACGTGGAGCGGGAGTCCATGGAGATGCGCGGCATCACCGAGGACGACCTGGTGGTGGACGTCCAGGTGGTGAGCACCGCCGAGATGGCCGACCTGATGAACGAGCAGGACGTGGTCCTCAGCTTCTGACCGGAGAACACGAAAATGCTGCACATCGTTAACAAGTCCCCCACAGAGCGCAACAGTGTCGACACCTGTCTGGCTCATGCGAAAAAAGGCTCCAAGGTGCTGTTGATCGAGGACGCGGTCTACGCGGCCACGAAAGGCAGCGCCGCCGAGGCGAAGGTCAAGTCGGCCATGGCCGACGTGACCATCTATGCGCTGCAACCCGACCTGGCCGCCCGCGGGATGGCCGATCGGGTGATCGATGGCGTCAATCTGGTGGATTACGGCGGTTTTGTGGATCTGGTCGCTGAGCAGACCAACTGCCAATCCTGGTTGTAATTTCAAAGAGAAGGAGTTTCACAATGGCTACCGTAAATATCGCCGGCAAAGACATCGAAGTTGACGAGGAAGGCTATCTGACCAACCTGGCCGACTGGAACCGCGACGTGGCCGAGTACCTGGCCAAGGAAGAGAAAGTCGACATGACCGATGCTCACTGGGAAGTGATCGACTTCCTGCGCGAGTACTACGACGAGTACCAGATCGCTCCCGCCATCCGCGTGCTGACCAAGGCCATCGGCAAGAAGCTGGGTCCGGACAAGGGCAACAACAAGTACCTGTACGAGCTGTTCCCCTACGGTCCCGCCAAGCAGGCCTGCAAGATCGGTGGCCTGCCCAAGCCCACCGGCTGCATCTGATCAACGCTGTCGGGTCCCACGGGGGCCCGTGACTGATCGGCCCGGCGGGCTTGTCCCGCCGGGGTTGCTGGGTTTATTGCGGCATCACCGTCTGATTCGTTCAGCCTGATGCTTGTTTATCTGCCAATGCAGAGGAACGGATGACTTCGTTGACGATTTTCTACATGGGGCTGTTCTACGTCGCCGCGCTGGTATTCATCGGCGGTGTGGCCTATCGCATCTACGAGTACAGCCGTACCCCGGCCCCCCTCGTCATTCCCACCACGCCGGCCCCCACGACACGGTCGGGCGTCGCCCTGCGGATGACCCGGGAAGTGGTCCTTTTCGAATCCCTGTTCAAATCCAACAAATGGATTTGGGCCTTCGGCTGGCTGTTCCACGTGGGCCTGGCCCTGGTGCTGTTGCGCCATGTACGCTACTTCCAGGAGCCTGTCTGGTTCGTGGTGGAATTCGTCCAGCCCTTCGGCAAGTACGCCAGCTTCGCCATGGTGGCCGGTCTGGCCGGCCTCTGGGCCCGCCGCTTCCTGGTGGACCGGGTGCGCTACATCTCCACCCCTTCCGACCACCTGATGCTGGCCCTGCTCATCGCCATCGGCCTGTCCGGCATGATGATGACCTTCGTCTCCCATACCGACATCGTCGCCCTCAAGGCCTTCATGCTGGGCCTCATGACCTTCGACTGGCAGCCCCTGCCGGCGGACGGCGTGTTGCTGGCGCACCTGTTCCTGGTGGCCCTGCTGATGATCATCTTCCCCATCAGCAAGTTGTTGCACGCCCCCGGCATCTTCTTCAGCCCCTCGCGCAACATGGTGGACAACCCCAGGGAGCGCCGCCATGTGGCGCCCTGGGCCGCCGCCCTGGAACGCGACAAGTCCTAACCACGACGGTTGACCGGCAACCCGACCAGAGCTTAGTGAAATAAGGAGCAAACGTGGCAGGTCCCGATTTCGAAGTCCCCACGCTGACGGAATACACGGATGTCCCCAAGATCAAGGAGGGGGCCACCGCCCACCTGAAGTCCTTCGTCGCCGCCGAGGCCTCTCAGTCCTTCCTGGGCTATCCCCATGAATTGCCCGCGGACTGGAAGGAGCGCGCCATCGATCGCATGGGCCAGGTGCTGGAAAAGTTCCGCTCCGTGCGTGTCTTCCTGGATGCCTGCGTGCATTGCGGCGCCTGCACCGACAAGTGCCACTATTTCCTGGGCACTGCCGACCCCAACAACATGCCCGTGGCGCGCCAGGAACTGATGCGCAAGGTCTATCGCCGCTACTTCACCCTGCCGGGCAAGATCGCCCCCTGGCTGGTGGGCGCCGAGGACCTGACCGAAGAGACCCTGGGGAAGTGGTACAACTACTACCACCAGTGCTCCGAGTGCCGCCGATGCTCCGTGTATTGCCCCTACGGCATCGACACGGCCGAGATCACCATGGCGGGGCGCGAGATCCTCAACTACGTGGGTATCGGTCAGAAGTACTCCAGCGAGATCCTCAACAAGGTCCAGAAGATCGGCAACAACCTGGGTCTGCCCGGGCCCGCCCTTGAAGACACCCTGCTGGGCCTGGAGGAAGATATCGAGGCGGACACCGGCGTGCCCGTGAAGCTGCCCCTGGACGTGCAGGGCGCCGAGATCCTGCTGGTGACCCCCTCCGCCGACTTCTTCTCCGAGCCCCACGTGGATTCCCTCATCGGCTACGCCAAGGTTTTCCATGCCGCCGGCGTGTCCTGGACCCTCTCCAGCCATGCCTCCGAGGCGGGCAACTTCGGCCTTTTCAACGGCAACTACGAGACCATGCGCACTGTCGCCATGCGCATCCGCGACGCGGCGCTGGAACTGGGCGTCAAGCGCATCATCGTCGGCGAGTGCGGTCATGCCTGGCGCGTGGCCTACGCCTACTGGAACACCCTCACCGGCATCGGCTGGGGCGGGGCGGACGAATTCTCCAAGAAGCTCCAGGACCAGCTGGACATGCGCTATCCCCAGCCCATGCACATCTGCGAATACACCTGGGACCTGATCCAGAAGGGCGTGCTCAAGTTCGACAAGTCCCTGAACGATGACCGGGTCATCACCTACCACGATTCCTGCAACGTGGCCCGGGCCTCCCGCATGGGCGACGAACCGGGCGGCCAGTTCACCATTCCGCGCAACATCATCAGGGCGGTGGCCAACAATTTCCACGACATGCCCGAGGGCACCATCGGCGAGGCCACCTTCTGCTGCGGCGGCGGTGGCGGCATGTTGACCGACGATCTGATCGAGGCCCGGGTGAAGGGGGCGTTGCCGCGCATGAATGCGTACAACAACGTGGTGCAGAAGAATCAGGTGAACTTCCTGGCGCTGATCTGCGCCATCTGCAAGGCCCAGTTCACCAAGGTATTGCCGTACTACGGGTTTGACCGGGGTAGTGTGGGCGGTGTGCACCAGCTGGTGAGCACGGCCATCAAACTGGATTGAGTTGAAGCAAACAAGCTGCGGCGCGATGTGCCCGCGGCTAGATGAGATGAGCGGTTACGTAGCCTCGTAAGCGCATGAATTTGACGATAGGAGAGCGAAGATGGCAGTCACTTCCAAGAATGTTGCCAAGACCGAGGGCAAAGTGTGGCGTCGTTACAAGGACGGCGAATCCGAGGCGAACTATCGCAGCAATCAGGAAAAGATCTTCCAGGCCGGCTGGTCCCACAAGTGCCCGGAATACGTCCATTCCACCCCGCCCTGCCAGGGCTCCTGCCCTGCCGGCGAGGACATTCGCGGCTATCTGAACATCGTGCGCGGCATCGAGAAGCCCACGGGCGGCCAGAGCTGGCAGGAATACGCCTGGCGTCGTCTGACCTCGGCCAATCCCTTCCCCGCCGTCATGGGCCGCGTCTGTCCCGCTCCCTGTGAGTCCGGCTGCAACCGCAACCAGGTGGAAGAGAACGTCGGCATCAACTCCGTGGAGCACTTCCTGGGCAACTGGGCCCTGGCCAACAACCTGGGCTTCGAGAAGCCCGCCCAGGAATCCGGCAAGAAGGTCGCCATCATCGGCGGCGGCCCCGCCGGCCTGGCCGCCGCCTACCAGCTGCGCCGCATGGGCCATGGCTGCACCATTTTTGACGACCACGCCGAACTGGGCGGCATGATGCGCTACGGCATCCCCGGCTTCCGTACCCCCCGTGAGGTGCTGGACGGCGAGATCAAGCGCATCATCGACATGGGTGTCGAGACCAGGATGAACACCCGCATCGGCACCGATGTCAGCATGGAGCAGATCGAGAAGGAATTCGACGCCGTGCTGTTCGCCCTGGGTGCCCAGGGCGGCCGCACCCTGCCGGTGCCCGGTGCAGATGCGCCCAACTGCGTGCCCGCCACCGCCTTCCTGCGGGCCTTCAACGAAGGCCGCCTGCAGCACGTGGGCGACAAGGTGGTGGTCATCGGCGGTGGCGACACCTCCATCGACGTGGCCACCGTTGCCCGCCGCCTGGGCAAGATCACCAACCCCTCCACCACCGACCTGCCCGAGATGGTGCTGGCCGGCCACAGCGCCCATGACGTGGCCAGCATCTCCGCCCGCATGGGTGTGGAAGTGGTGCTGATCTCCCGCGCCACCATCGACAAGATGGCCGCCAACAAGCATGAAGTGGAGCAGGCCAAGGCCGAGGGCATCGAGATCATCGGCGGCGTGACCCCCATCGAGGTGGTCAAGGGCCCGGATGGCCGCGCCACCGCCCTGCGCGTGGCCGACTTCGAAATGGTTGGCAAGGACATGAAGATCATCGAGGGTACCGAGCGCGACATCACCGGCTCCCTGATCGTCTCCGCCATCGGCCAGGCCGTGGACTTCACCGGCCTCGAGTCCTTCAACAACAACAACGGCCTGATCAAGACCGACAAGAACTACCGCTTCCCC
>CAZREY010000136.1:0-617 GCA_964599015.1 uncultured Thiobacillus sp. | reverse complement strand
TCGTCGCCGGCGACGTGATCCGCCCCCACCTGCTGACCACGGCCATCGGCCATGCCCGCATCTGCGCCGAGGGCATCGACGCCTTCCTGAGGGGCGAGGAAGCCGACAAGCGTCCGAAGGTGGACGTGGCCCACTGGGACATGGTGCGCAAGTGGGTGGAATCCGGCCATGAATACAAGGAGCATCATGGCCAGGAGTGGGGCACCTCCCAGTGGAAGGACACCCTGCACAACTTCGAGGACCGTTCCGGCCGTTACGTGATCCCCTCCACCGAGATGTTCCTGGGACACTTCACCCACGTGCCCCGCAACCAGCGCAGAGTGACCGTGCTGGACAAGGACTCCGCGCTGGGCAACTTCGAGGACCGACTGCACGCCCTGGACGAGAAACAGGTGGTGGACGAGGCCAAGCGCTGCATGTCCTGCGGCCTGTGCTTCGAGTGCGACAATTGCGTCATCTACTGCCCTCAGACCGCCGTGTTCAAGGTCAAGAAGAAGGATGGTCCGACCACCGGCCGCTATGTGGACACCGACTACAGCAAGTGCATCGGCTGCCACATCTGCGCCGACGTGTGCCCCACCGGCTACATCGTCATGGGCATGGGCGACTAAGACGGC
>CAZREY010000135.1:0-7105 GCA_964599015.1 uncultured Thiobacillus sp. | reverse complement strand
AGCTTGTTCACCACCTGGCCCACCAGGTCCTGGAAGGCCTGGGCCTGGATGACCTCGCTGAGTTCCTCGGCGGAGGCGGCGTGCTCGGCTTCCAGGGCGGCGAGGAAGGCGCGCACCTGGGGGGAGCGGGTGAGTTTCGTCAGGGCCTGGGCCTGCTGGCGCTGGTGTTTCAGCCGGTCGCCGATGGTCTCGGCGGCGTTGAGGGTCTGGCTGGCGGCCTGCTCGGTGAGGCTGGCGATGTAGCGCAGGCGGTCCCGGGTGTTGCTCACCACCTGGGCCTGGGGCAGGGAATCCTGGCCGATCTCCCGCAGGTTGGCACGCAGGTCCTCCACCAGGCCCTGGATGTTGTGGCGCAGTTCTTGTTGTTGCTTCATGGCGTCCCCTTCATTGGTCTTTTCTTATCGGCCACGGGACGCATAGCTTTAGGGGGGCGGCGGCTCGCCCTCCACGAAGGCCAGGGAGGCGGAATTGAGGCAGTAGCGCAGGCCCGTGGGGGCGGGACCGTCGTCGAAGACGTGGCCCAGGTGGCCGTCGCAGCGGGCACAGCGGATCTCGGTGCGGACCATGCCGTGGCTCGCGTCGCGGATATAGCGGATGTGGTCGGGGTCGAAGGGTGCGTAGAAGCTGGGCCAGCCGGTGCCGGACTCGAACTTGGCAGCCGAGCGGAACAGGGGCAGGCCGCACAGGCGGCAGGTGAACACGCCCTGGCGCTTCTCCTTCAGCAGGCCGCCGCAGAAGGGCGGTTCTGTGCCCTGGTGCAGAAGGACCCGGCGCTCCTCGGGGGAGAGGCCGGCGGCCAGGGCCTCCCGTTCCTCCGCCGTGGGGGGCGTCAGATCAAAGCCGGAGGCGGAACGGGCGGGCTTGGGCGTGTCCATGGCTCAGTCGGGCAGGTTGGAGGAGGGGCCCTTGTCCTTGGTGACCAGGTACATGCCCACGCCGGCCAGCACCATCCACAGGCCCATGGCCAGGGAGCCCATGATCTCCCACAGGCTGCCCAGGAAGAGCAGCACAACCAGGGACAGGCCCAGGAGGGCGTTGCCGAGCCAGAAGGAAGGGGGATGTTTGTCCATGGGACGCTCCGGATAAAGGTCAGACCAGGGTAGTTTATCGGTTAAACCAGCTTGCCCAGCACGTAGCCGATGACGATGCCGATGATGACCGCCACCGTCAGGCCCCGGTAGGTGAGCACGTCCTTGGAGTAGCCCCGGCGGATGGCGATGAAGGACACGAAATAGCCCACGGCGTTGAGCAGCCAGAGGAAGCCGACGGACAGCACCTTGGCGATGAGGGGGCCGACGACGGGCACCAGGGCGATGATGCCCAGCAGCCAGGCGAAGGCGTTGGATACCAGGCCCACCACGAACATGCTGCCGGCCACCACGCCCGCGTCCACGTTGAAATGCAGCCCCAGCCAGGCCAGGGCGCCCATGGCCAGCCACAGGGGCACCATGATCTTCCAGTTGCGCCACCAGGGGGTGGAGGGAGAGGAGGAGAGCGGGTCCTTCTCGGGGAACCCGTCCCCGGGGATGCCCGGCTGGTCGTTGGCTTCATTCATGGCCCCGAATTATGGACCAGGCCCTTCCACGGGCCGGACAGGGTTTTGGACGCTATGCTGAAAACATGAAGCTCACCTTCCATGGCGCCTCCCGCGAAGTCACCGGCTCCTGCTTCCTGGTGGAAACGGAGGGGATGCGCTTCATCGTCGACTGCGGCATGTTCCAGGGAGGCAAGACCGCCGATGCGGCCAACCGGGCCTTTCCCGCCTTCGACCCGGAAGGCCTGGACTTCGTGATCCTCACCCATGCCCACATCGACCACAGCGGCCTGCTGCCTCGCCTGGTAGCCCTGGGCTATCGCGGGCCGGTGTACTGCACCCGGGCCACCCGGGACCTGCTGGGGGTGATGTTGCCGGATTCGGCCTACATCCAGGAGAAGGAGGCGGAGTGGGCCAACTACGCCAGCCGCAAGAGCCGGCGCATCCACAAGAGCGAACTGGCGCCCCTGTACACCGTCACCCAGGCCCAGGCCTCCCTGAAGCTGCTCAAGGGCGTGGGTTACGGCCAGATGGTCCAGCCCCACCCCCGGGTGCGGGCCTGCTTCCGGGACGCGGGCCATATCCTGGGCTCCGCCAGCGTGGAGGTATGGGTCACGGAACAGGGCAAGGAGAAGAAGCTGGTGTTCTCCGGCGACCTGGGCATGCCGGCCCGCCCCGTGGTCAACGACCCCACCCCCATCCAGGAGGCGGACGTGCTGCTGGTGGAATCCACCTACGGCAACCGGCTGCACAAGGGCATGAAGGAGACGGAGGACGAACTGGCCCACGCGGTGAACGACACCCTGCTGCGCAAGAAGGGCAACGTCATCATCCCCGCCTTCGCCGTGGGCCGGCTGGACGCGACGCCGCGATCGCGATCCCTGCCATGGCCAGCGCCGCCACGGAGATCACCCTGAAGAACCAGTCCCTGCTGGACGAGCAGACCCTGGACCTCCTGGGCTGGTTCCGTACCAGCCCGGACGCCCCCTACCTGCGCATGACCGAGGATGTGGAGGAATCCATGGCCCTCAACAAGATCAGCGAGGGAGCCATCATCATCTCCGCCTCCGGCATGTGCGACGCCGGGCGCGTCAAGCACCACCTGAGGTTCAACCTGCCTCGCAGGGAGAGCACCGTCATCATCGCCGGCTTCCAGGCGGAAGGCACCCTGGGGCGGCGCCTGGTGGACGGCGCGAAATCCGTGCGCCTGTTCCGGGAGGAGGTGCCCGTGCGGGCCGACCTCTACACCCTGGGGGGGCTTTCCGCCCACGCCGACCGGGACGCCCTGGTGAAATGGCTGTCCCACTTCAGGCGGGCCCCGGGCCGGACCTTCGTGGTCCACGGCGAGGCCGAGACAGCCCAGGGCTTCTGCCAGATGCTGCGGGAGGGTCTGGGCTGGCGGGTGGAGGTGCCGGAGCGGGGCGCCAGCTACGGCCTGTGACGGGGGCCCGGGCTTGTCCTCCGGGGCCCTATTTCTTCCAGAACGCGGGGGCGAGCACCACCAGCAGGGTGAAGAGTTCCAGACGGCCCAGCAGCATGGCGAAGGTGCACACCCAGGTCTGGAAGTCGTCGAGCACCGCGTAGGTGGTGGCGGGGCCCACCTGGCCCAGGCCCGGGCCGGTGTTGTTGATCATCACCACGATGGCGGAAAAGGCGGTGAACACGTCCAGGCCCGAGAAGATGAGCAGCAGGGAGAGGCCCACCACGGACACCATGTACACGAAGGCGAAGGCCAGCACCGCGTACATGATCTTGTTGGGCACCACCGTGTCCCCAAGGCGCATGGGCAGTTCCGCCTGGGGGTGCAGGGCCTTTTTGATCTCCCGGAACACCTGCTTGTAGAGCAGGATGGCGCGCATCATCTTGATGCCGCCGCCGGTGGAGCCGGCGGAGGTGGAGAAACTGCACAGGAACAGCAGCCACAGGCCGGCGAAATAGGGCCAGATGTTGAAGTCTGCGTTGGCCAGGCCCAGGGATGTGGCCATGGAGATGGTGTTGAAGGTGGCGTAGCGCAGGGCGCTGGGGAAGTCCAGATAGATGTCCCGGGCCCACAGATAGATGGCCAGCATGAAGCAGCTGCCCAGCACGATGCCCAGGAACCAGCGCACCTCTGGGTCCACCTGGTAGGGATGCAGGCTCTTCTGGCGCAGGGCCAGGAAATGGGTGGCGAAGTTCATGCCCGCCAGCAGGGCGAAGCCCTCGGCGATGAGTTCCAGGGATACGGAATCGAAGAAGCCGAAGCTGGCGTCGTGGGAGGAAAAGCCCCCCAGGCCCATGACCGAGAAGGCATGGATGAGGGCATCCAGCCGGGTCATGCCGAAGGCCCAGAACAACAGGAAACAGGCCAGGGTGGCCAGCAGGTACACCACCCACAGGCCCTTGGCGGTCTCCTCCATGCGGGGCGTGAGCTTGGTGTCCTTCATGGGGCCCGGGGTCTCCGCCTTGAACATCTGCCGGCCGCCGATGCCCAGCAGGGGCAGCACCGCCACCACCAGCACGATGACCCCCATGCCGCCCATGAGGTGCAGCTGGGCCCGCCACACGTTGATGGAGGGGGGCAGGTCGTCCAGGCCCGACAGGGTGGTGGCGCCCGTGGTGGTGAGGCCGGACATGGTCTCGAAATAGGCGTCGGTGAAGGAGAGGTCCGGCAGGTGGATCATGAGGGGCAGGGCGGCCAGCAGGGGCGTGATGGTCCAGATCAGCACCACCAGCAGGTAGCCGTCCCGGGGCTTGAGCTCCGTCTTGCAGCGCGCCGACACCAGCCAGAGGGTCACGCCGATGGCCAGGGTGATGAGCACCGCCTCGTCGTAGGCCAGCTGGGCCTGGTCGTCGATGGCCTGGGAGATGGCCAGGGGCAGCAGCATGGACAGGCCGAACACGCCGATGACCATGCCCAGCACCTTCAGGATGGGCAGCAGGCGGCGTCTCATAAGGCCCCGGGTGGGAACACGATGCGCGCGGTGAGCCCGCCTCCGGGGGTGTCCTCCAGGGCGATGGCGGCCTGGTGCTGGGCCACGATCTCCCGCACGATGGCCAGCCCCAGGCCGCTGCCCGGGATGTCGCCCCCGGCCAGGCGGTGGAAGCGCTCGAACACCCGCCCCCTTTCTTCCGCCGGGATGCCCGGTCCGTTGTCGCTCACCGTCATGATCGCCTTGCCTTCATCCCGGGTCAGGGCCAGGTCCACCCGGCCGCCGCGCGGAGTGTAGCGCAGGGCGTTGTCCACCAGGTTGTCCAGCATCACCCGGAGGTTGTCCGGGCGGCCTTGGATTTCCACGGGCATGGCCCGGGTGATGCCCAGGTCCAGCCCCTTCGTCTCCGCCTGGGCGGAAAAGGCGGCCACCACGGTTTTCATCAGTTCATCCAGGCGCACGGGGGCGGCGGGGCCCCGTCCCACATCCGGTTCCAGGCGGGCCATCTGCAACAGTTGGGAGACCAGGTGGCTCGCCCGTTCCACGCCTGCCTCCAGTTCCGCCAGGGCCTTGCGCCGCTCTTCCGTTTCCGGGCTGCGCTGGGCGATCTGGGCCTGGAGGCGGATGGCCGTCAGGGGGGTGCGCAGTTCATGGGCGGCGTCCGCCACGAAGCGGCGCTGGGCTGTCAGGGCCGAGTCCAGGCGGCCCAGAAGTTCGTTCAGGGTCTTCACCAGGGGGGCCACCTCCTCCGGCAGGCTGTGGGCCTCCAGGGCGTGCAGGCTGCCGGCCCCCCGTTGGCCGATTTCGCCGCGCACCAGTTGCAGCGGGGCCAGGGCCCGGGTGACCGCCGCGTGGATGAGCAGCCCCAGCACCACCACCAGGATGCCCAGGGGCAGGAGCAGCCAGGGGGCGATGGCGGCGAAGCGGCTGGCGCGGTTGGCCACCTCCGTGGCCACCTGGATGGTCAGTTCCCCCTCCCGCAGGGAAAACACCCGCCATTCCGTGTCCTCCCAAAGCACCCTATGCCAGCCGGGGGGCTGCATGGGCGGCCCCACGTCGTTCAGGGAAGAGAAGAACAGGGTGCCGTCCGCCATCCAGATCTGGCTCACGAACTGGCCCCGGTCGTTGCGGGCCTCATCCGCGTTTTCGTGTTCCACCCCGTGCCGCACCACCGAATAGGCGATCTGTTCCAGGCCGTAGTCCCGCACCCGGTTGAAGGCGTTCCAGGCCAGGCTGTAGGTCACCATGCTGGCCAGCAGGCCCGTGAGGAGCAGGGCACCGATCTGCCAGAGCAGGAGTTGGCGGCGGATTGAAGTCATTGTTGCCGTGGGGGTTCGGGTTCCATCAGCTTATAGCCCACGCCGCGCACATTGCGTATCCAGTCGGTGCCCAGCTTGCGGCGCAGGTTGTGGATGTGGACCTCGATGGCATTGCTGGCGATCTCCTCGCCCCAGCCGTAGAGGGATTCCTCAAGTCGCTCCCGGGAAAGCACGGCCCCCGGCGTTTCCAGCAGGGCCTGGAGCAGGGTGAATTCCCGTTGTGACAGTTTCAGGGGCGTGCCGTGGAGGGTCACCACCCGGCTGAGGGGATTCAGATGCAGTGGACCGAGGCCCAACTCCGGGTTGGTCCGCCCCTGGTGACGGCGCATCAGGGCATGGACCCGGGCCGTGAGTTCATCCAGGTCGAAGGGTTTGACGAGATAGTCGTCGGCCCCCAGGTTGAGGCCCGCCACCCGGTCAGCCACCGCGTCCCGGGCGGTGATGATGAGCACGGGGATCCGCAGGTTGTCCCGGCGCAGCTTCTTCAGCACTTCCAGGCCGTCCTGGCGGGGCAGGCCCAGGTCCAGCAGCAGCACGGCGTAATTGCCGCCCGCCAGGGCCAGTTCCGCGTCCCTGCCATCCCGCACCCAGTCCACGGCGAAACCCGCCAGGCGCAGGCCCCGTTCCACGCCGGCGCCGATCATGGGGTCGTCTTCAGCCAACAGCAGTTTCATGGCGAAACAGTATGACCAGAAAAAGAAAGCGGGGGCATTCCCCCGCTTTCAGGTCCGCGAAGCGCGCAAGGATTATTTCTTGGCGGGGGCGGCGGGCGTAGCCGGGGTGGCGGGGGTGGCGGCCTCGGCCTTCTTCTCCTCAGCCTTGGCTTTCTTCGCCTTCTTGGCAGGTTCGGCGGGCTTGGCGGCCTCCGCGGGCTTGGCGGCCTCCGCTGGCTTGGCGGCATCGGCGGCGTGCACGGAGCCAAAGGCCATCAGGGCGGCGGCGGCCAGCAGGGCGGTCAGGGTCTTGCTCATGTTGATCTCCAATCGTTTAAGGGTGTCGTGTGCCTGACGGTTTCCGTCCGGCAGGGGCATTTTCCCCAGGGAGGCTTAACAAACACTTAAGGCCCGGAGGGGGCGGAACCCCCCGGTGGAGGCTACCCCGCCCCCATGGTTTGGGCCTGGCGGGCCAGGAACTGCTCGAACTCGTCCACCGGCAGGGGCTGGCTGTAGAAATAACCCTGGGCTTCCTCGCAGCCTTCGCCCTGCAGGAACGCCTGCTGGGCTTCCGTCTCCACCCCCTCGGCCACGATCTGGAAGCCCAGGCTGTGGCCCAGGGCGATGACGGCCCGGGTGATGGCGGCGTCGTCCTTGTCGTCGGGCAGGTCGCGCACGAACTGGCGGTCG
>CAZREY010000134.1:0-7105 GCA_964599015.1 uncultured Thiobacillus sp. | reverse complement strand
CCTGGGTCTCATGGCGGCCTGGACCGCGCCGGAAGGCCGCTGGCTGCGGCTGTGGCTGGGCCGCCTGGCCGTGGAGAACAGCCAGCCACGCCTGCTGGCGAAGCTGCCCCTGGAAACCACGCCCCCCAAGGACGACCAGATGTACCCTGCCCTGGCGGCCACCGCCTCGGGCTACGCCCTGGCCTGGGAGGACCGGCGCCTGGGCCACACGGTCATCTACGCCAGCCGCAGCGCCGACGGCCAGGCCTGGAGCGCCCCCGCCCGGCTCAGCCAGAACGCCACCGGCAAGGCCCAGGGCACCGACCTGGGCCGGGGCACCGGCGCCATGCGTCCCGCCCAGACCGCCTTGGATGGCGAAAACGTGGCAACCGTCTGGCTGGACAAGCGGGACTTTCTTTCCGGCTACGACGTCTATGCCGCACTGCCGGGGCAGACCAAGAACACCAAGGTCCAGGACAGTTTCGGCGACGCCATCGCCCAATGGCACCCGGCGGCGGCGGGCAATGCCCGGGGCGACATGGTGGTGGCCTGGGACGACGACCGGGACGGCACCCCGGACATCTGGCTGAGCCGGCTCACGCCCGGTGGCTTCGGTGAAAATTTCGCCCCGCCGCCGGCCGCCGGCCCCAACAGCCAGGCCGATCCGGTGCTGGCGCTGGAGGATTCGGGCGACCTGCATCTGGCCTGGGTGGAGCGGGAATCCTCGGGCCGCTCCAGCATCCGCTACAGCCTGGGACGCGCGAAACCCCGTCCATGACCAAGGCAATGGGCCCCCGC
This sequence comes from uncultured Thiobacillus sp., assembly GCA_964599015.1. Lineage (GTDB taxonomy): Bacteria > Pseudomonadota > Gammaproteobacteria > Burkholderiales > Thiobacillaceae > PFJX01. The sequence continues at coordinate 6,328 of CAZREY010000134.1, read as the reverse complement.
CCCCCGGTTTTCCCCGATGAAAAAAAAACTTAAACTTTTCCACGCGTCGTCCGATACTGTAGACAGCTAGGTTTGGATTTCGACCTGCAAAGGGCAAACCCATCGAAAGGTGGGGACGCAAAATCACCGGTCTAAAGGGCTTCGGCCCCATGACAGCGGGATCGCCAGGCATCCGCGAAGCCGTTCCGGTTTCGCCTTTTCCTCGCCCTCCCCCTTGCGTTCCGCCCATCAGGTCCTATGAGGAAGGAATTGCATCGGCCGTTTCAAGGATCGGCCGGCAAACAGGTCCGAAGGTTCGGGCCAGGAGAGCGGGACATGGATACATCGGACTTTTCGAACAACACGGCCAGGCCGCCCGGCACCGGCGCGGGCGCGGCCTGGAATGAACTTCCCCTGCCATTGCGGGAGTGCGGCGAGATCACCGTCCTGCGCCTGTCCAGCGCCCTGTCCGATGCCCTGGTCCAGGCATCGGAACAACTCTTCAGGGAAGCCACCGAGGCCCTGACACCCCACGAACGGGAGTCCTTCGTGGAGGCCGCCGAATTCGCCCGGAACCATCGGCGCGGCATGGTCTACGACTTCATGAAGCATTTCGAGACCCGCTACCTGCGGGCCTGCCAGCGCAAATCCAGCAATCTGCTCGGGCATTTCATCGATTTCGACGAGAAGGAACTGAAGATCGTCGAGCACCACGTGCTGGACGACTCCCTCGAGCCGGGCAAGATCACGGAAGCCATCCAAAACTCCTGCTGGAAAACCCTGCAAATGCTGACGTCCCAGTTCCGGGACCTGCTGGACGATCAGGAACTCCTGCCCAACGACATCCCCCTGGGCCCCAAGGCCATCGAAGCAGCCGTATCCGACGCCATCCGGGACCAGCCCTGGCGCCACCAGGCCAAGCAGCGCCTGGCCCATGCCCTGCGCTGGCCCCTGGCGGCGCGGGTCAACCTGCTCTACAGGGACCTGGTGGACCACCTGAGCGCCCGGGACCTGAAGGCCTTTGCCGAAGCCGATGCGGTTCCGGCAACCAGGCCCACCGTGGATGCCCCCCCCCAGCAGCCGCCTGCCGCCCCGGAACGAAAAGCCCCGGAAGCCGTGGTGGCCGTGGCCGCAACGACGCCGGCGAGCGCACCCCGGCCCCAACTGGAACAGCTGGCGGAAGTGGAAGCCTTGGCGGCGGCCTGGGACGAGGTGGCCCGATGCCTGGAAGATCCCGGCCTGCCACGCGTCGTGGCGGACTTTCTTTCCAATCACTGGCGCCGGCTGCTGGCCGGCATCCACGCCCGTTTCGGCGAGGACAGCACGGCCTGGCGGGATGGGGTGCGCACCATGGACGAACTGGCCTGGAGCCTGACGGCCAAGTCCACCCAGGAAGACTGCCTGCGCCTGACGGAGGGCATGCCCTATCTGCTGCAGAGCCTCAACAACGGCATGGACGCCCTGAACCTGCCCCAGGAAGCACGCAACGACCTGCTGGCCTTCCTGGCCAGGCGCCATGCCGAAGTGATGCGGGATTCCATGGCCCTGGCCATCCGGGCCGCCCCCCCAGCCGCCCCGCCCCCGATACAGCAGCCAGTTTCCACTCCCCATGTCGAGCAGGCCCCAGAGGCTTGGCTGGCGGAGCTCAAGGTGGGCACCTGGCTGGAATTCCAGGAGCCCGGCGGCATGAGCAGGGAACTCAAGCTGGCGTGGGTCAGCCCCCACCGGAGTCTGTTCCTGCTCACCAACCGCCAGGGCCAGCGCGCCCTTTCCCTGTCCGCGCCCGATTTCGCCAGTCACGTCAGGGAAGGCCGGACCCGCGTCGTCCAACTCCCCCATACCCCCCCTGCCGACGATACCGCCGCGCGGGGGCACGCCGCCAAGAAAACCGCATAAACAGGATCGACCGCCATGTCTGCCCAGACCAACCAGCGCATCCTTGACCAAGCTCTGCCCGCCAGGACAAGAGGCCAACCCCAAGCGGAAGCCCCCCTGGAAATCCCCCTTGCATTGCCCCGTTTCCTCACGCGCCAGCCCCTGCTGGACGGGGACTACCACGTGGTGGGCTACGAGCTGAGGATCAACGAAAAGACGCCCATCCCGGTCCTGCCCGGGGCCACCAGCCTGGAGCAGGTCCAGGACGAAAACCTGCTGGCCAGCGTGCTGGACATGGACTATCGCCAGGCCCTGAGCCGCAAGTTCACCCTGCTGAACCTCCACGCCTCGTCCCTGGACAACCCCCTGGTGGAAATGCTGCCCAAGGAAAGCAGCATCCTGGCCCTGAAACCCGCCAACCCCACTCCCGAGTGGCTGGCCCGCTGCCAGACCCTGGCGGAACAGGGCTATGCCCTGGCCCTGGACGAGACCGCCCTGCTGCCCGGCATGGCCCCCTTGGCCCGGCAGAGCCGCTACCTGCGCCTGGACGTGGGCGACAACGACCTGATGGCCCTGTGCGACCGCCTGGTGCGCCTGGAGGGCATCAAGGGGCCCCGTCTCATCGCCCGCAACGTGGAATCGGAGGAAGCCTTCGCCGCCTGCCGCAAGCTGTCCTTCGACTTGTACCAGGGGTATTTCTTCACCCAGCTCCGGCCCGCCGCTACCAAGGGCATCGACACCAGCCGCATGCGCATCATGCAGTTGCTGAACCTGGTGATGAGCCACGCGGAACATTCGGCCATCGAGGCCCAGTTCAAGCTGGACGCGGGCCTGAGCCTGAGGCTGCTGCGCTACATCAACTCCCCCGCCGTGGGCCTGCGCTACCCCATCCGTTCCATCGGCCATGTGCTGCTCATGCTGGGCCATGACCAGCTCTACCGCTGGCTGACCCTGCTGCTGTTCACCCATGAGAAGGGCGACGGCCGCAGCCAGGCCCTGCTGCGCAATGCCCTGGTACGGGCCCGCCTGGTGGAGACCCTGGGAGAAGGCCGGCTCGGGGCGGAACTCAAGGGCGGCCTGTTCGTCACCGGCATCCTGTCCATGCTGGACGCCCTGCTCAACGTGCCCATGGGCCAGGCCGTAGCCTCCCTCAACCTGGCCCAACCCATCACCGAGGCCCTGCTCCACGGCCGGGGCGCCTACGCACCCTACCTGCGCCTGTCACTGGCCTGCGAGCACAATGACCAGACAACCCTGGGCCAACTGGCCGCGGAACTGGGCCTGTCCGCCGAGGAAGTCAACGTGGCGCACCTGAACGCCCTGGTGTGGGCGGAAGGCCTGGACCTGTGAACCACCCCCCACGCCCCCGTGGGGCGTGGGCATACGGACCGGCTTTCAGTGGAGGTGCTTCGGACCGCAGAAGTGGCAGTGGGACAAATCCGCGAAGGCTTTGCGCAATTCCCGCGTCTCCAGGTGGATGAGCCGTTCATGGTCGCCCGTTTCCAGGTAGATATCCGGCCGGGCCAGCAAGGCGTCGTCCCAGATGGTCTCGATGCCCCAGGCGCTGGGCAGACCGGGCATGGCACCCGGGTCGCAGTCAGAGAACAAGCGGCGGATCGTGGCCTCGTCCGCCAGATGCACATGCCGTCCCAAGTCGTCCACCAGCTGCCCCAGGCGCACGTTCTGATCCGCCGGGATCATGGCGGCCAGCAGGCAATCATCGCCTTCCAGCAACACCGCCTTCGCCAGTTGGCCGGCTTCGACCCCGGCCGCATGGGCGGTCTGCAGGCTGGTGGCGGTATGGGAGTGGTACACCACTTCGTAGGGCACCCGGCGATCCATCAGGAACGACTCCATTCTTTGCGTTGCGTTCATGGTTCTCTCCATCCGAGTGGTTGGACCTTGAATATAGGCCAGAGAAGTTTCCGAACCGGGTGCGCGGTCTTGCCAGGTGGCCTGGCTTATCCGGCTTGGCCCGCGGTTCCGGATGGGCACTCACTCCTTCGCGACGGCATCCCCCCGTCCCGGCGCCCAGCCCCGCCGCCATTGCTCCAGGGCAACCACCTCCACCGGCACGCCGTTGGCGTGGAACCAGGAGTCCACCGCATAGGCCCGGCCGGTGGACTGTTCCACCAGGACCGCCGTGTAGTGCACACCAAAACCCAGAAAAGCATGGCGCCGCGCGGGATGGGCGGGCACATGCCATCGCAGCAGTTCCTCGCGGCGCAGCAGGTGCAGGACAGTGGAGGTATTGATGGATTCGTCCACGCAGTCCAGCTGGGTGGGGTCACCCAGGCTCATGGGGGTGCGGGGTTTGTCGGCCCAGGTCCCCAGAGCCAGGCCCGTGACCTTCTCCAGGAATCCCACGGCCCGGGCCACGGTGCCCCGCTCGGCGGCGGCATCGGCGGGGGGTGGATCGAACAATGCCCGCAAGGCCCTCAGGTCGGCGGGATCAAGGCCCACCAGATCCCGTTGCCCGCAGCCATAGCCCCGGCACACGGCAAAGGCACTGGGCACCGCCTCCCTGTCCACCGCTACAGCGATCTCCGGCTCCTCGGCGGTAGCGAACTCCCGTGGCACGGGCTGGCTCGCGCATCCGCCGAGCAGCAGGGCAATGCCCAGGGCCCGGATGGTTCGTGTTTTCCGCCGCCGTGCCCTTACCAGTTCCACTGCACACCCAGTTGGAAGCTGTCCTGGGCGCCGCCGTTGATGCGCGCGTCATAGTTACCGCCGCTGAAGGCCGAACTGCCCGAGACGCTGAAATCAGGCATCCAGGCGCGTGTCCAGCGGAACACGCCGTTCAGGGGGTGCCCGTTCTTCATGGTGCGCAGCGGATAGGTAAGGCCCAGGCCCAGAGTGGGACCGAACAAGGTCTTGGTGCGGTCGAAGCGCAGGTCGGTGCCGCCACCCTGGGATTCCAGGGTGATGATGCTGCCCTTGACCCGGGTGGCATGGACGCCGAGCATCAGCTCCAGGCCCAGGCGCTGGGCGATGTTCCAACGGGAGCCGACACCCAGTTGCAGGGCATTCTTTTCCTCGGCGGCCGCGCCGGTGTCCAGGGCTGCCAGGGGGTGGACGTTGAGGAACAGGCGCTCCAGGTCGGTGCCGAAGTAGTGCACATAGGTGCCGTACAGGAACATCTGGGCACCCAGGTTCTGCTGGCGTTTCCGGAAGTTGTAGCGCGCCTCCAGGGCCAGGCTGCCGCCACCCTCCTCCAGGTCGGCGTCGCCGTTGCCGAAGGTGGTGTTGAGGCGCGTGTCGAAGGGGGTTTTCTTCCAGCCGCCCAGGACGCCGAAGGTCCAGGGACTTTGCTGCTGCTGGCCCAGCAGCGCCATGGCCACGCAACGCACCAGCTCGCTGTCGCCCTTGTCGTCCACCTTGACCATGCAGGTCTTGTCCTCCTCCACCGGCACCTTGGTCTCGCTGGCCTTGCCATCCCGTTCCGTGCGCAGGGTGTAGGGGCCGGGTTTCAGGCCCGTGAACGTGGTGGCATCAGGCGCACTGGGTACCTGGATGCCACCCGGGTCGAACAGCTTCAGGCTGGTCTGCCCGATGCTGGGCACGGTCACCTGGATGCGGCCGTTGTCCACCGCCCAAGCCGGCGATATCCATCCTGCCGCCAGCACCAGCGCGCCCAGACAGCCGAAAACCTTTGAACGAATGCAGTGCATGAGCCTTCTCCTTCTCTCCGGTCAATCACCCGCCGACCGGAGTCTTCGCTCCGTCCGGCCCCTCTTCGCCCCAGCACCCGGAGCTAGTCAAGCCTGAGGACGTGGCGCGCTTCACGCCGCCGCCCGTTTTCGTGTTCCACCACCAGCCGCAAGGTCCACACCCCTCCGGATCGGAACAGGCCTGCGGGCAGGTCGTCCAGGACACCGTCCCGCACGGGCGCCACCAGCTTGCGGCCCGATGGCTGCCAGTTTCCGGGGGCCTCGCCCTGGCCCATCTCGATCCAGGCGCTGCGCCAGCGGTCGGCGTCGGCCGTACCCGTGACCCGCACGTAAACGCCGCCATCCTTGCGCACCGCCGCCACATCGCGAATGGCCGGCTCGATGAAGAAGGCCGGGTCGGCCGCCAGGGCGGCGCGGGCGTCCAGCAGGCCGTAGCCCGTCTCCAGGTCCACCCCCGGCGCGCTGATGTCCCGGGCCGAGTGGACGATCATGCGTTTCACCGCGGCGGCGTCCAGGTCCGGCTGGCGAGACAGGATGATGGCCGCCACGCCGCTGACGAAGGGGGCGGCGAAGGACGTGCCGCTGACCCGGTAGTAGCGGGCCTTGGGGCCGACGAAATTGGTCCCCGCCTGGTAGCCCGCCGTCTCGGCCATCAGCGCCACGTCGGTGCGACGGGCCCGCAGGGACAGGATGTCCACGCCAGGGGCCACCAGGTCCACCTCCAGGCCATGGCTGGAAAAGGCGGCGCGTTGGTCGTCCGGGCCGCTGGCGCCCACTGTGATCACGTTGTCCAGGGCGGCCGG
>CAZREY010000133.1:0-7212 GCA_964599015.1 uncultured Thiobacillus sp. | reverse complement strand
CGTTGTTGTCGGTGTGGCCGGCGTAGGCGGCGTGCTCGATCCTGCCCCGGGTCTTGACGAGCTTGAGGGCGGCGCGGCGTTCGTAGATGCCGGTGGACACCAGGATGTGGTCCAGGAGCACCCGCACTTCCTTGTCGTCCTGGGTGGGGTCGCCGAACTCCGCCGTGTAGGCCTCGGGGCCGTCCAGGAAGCCGGCGGGCAGGGCGTGGTGCATGAGGGCCTTCTCCCGGTCGAAGCCGCCCCGCAGCTCGTCGACGATGTTGTGGATGAGGAACTTCTCCTCGAACACGTCCCGGTGGGGGCCGTCGTTGAGGTCGCCCATGACGATGCAGCCATCCACCCGGCGGCTGAGGATGGCGTGGGTGAGGTAGCGGCGCAGGGCCGCCATTTCCGCCGAGAGCTTCTGCCGCGAGCGCAGGGCGTCGACGATGGCGGGCTTGTCCCGCCTGGTGTACTGGTCCTTGCGCTTGAGGCTGGAGATCTTGGACTTGGTGTGGAAGATCATCAGCTCATATTTCTTGCGGCCCAGGGTGAGCCGCAGCACCACGGGCCTGCGCGTGAACTTCTCCAGGGTCTCCTGGGCCACCTCGTCCCAGCGGTAGTAGCTGAGCTTGTGCTCCAGGTGGCGGTAGATGTCGTCGTCTTCCGGGATCTGTTCCACCGCCAGGGCCATGCCCTTCTTCACCAGGGCGTGGATGCTCTGGGAGCCGTCCTCCATGGAGAAGACGTCGTAGCTGCCACCCAGGTAGTCGTGCACGAACAGCTCCATCTGGGCCTTGCGGGGCGGGCCTTCGATAATGCCGATGATGTGGGCCCGCAGGTCGGTGACCACGCCGGCGAGGCGTTGGGCAACGCGCTGGCAGTCCTTGGGCTTGGCGCCCAGGCCGCCCTTCAGGGAAGGCCCCTGGTAGAACTGCGCCTTGGTGCCGACGAAGAGGTTGGTCATCCATTCGCAGTTGAATGCGGCGATCTTGAGTTCGGCCATGGTGTCTTCCTCCCGGGGCGCGGGCTGGGTGCCCGCCTGGGTTCACTCTAGACCACGGCGGGTGTGGCAAAAGCCCGGCACGCCCCGGAACGGGGAAACGCGTCAGCGGGGGTGCTGCAAGCGGCCCTGGGGAACGCCCGGGGGCGGCAAGTCCCCCTGCCCTTCCGCCACCCTGCGGACACTGACGACAAAGTATTCGGTCTCGCCGAAGCAGGAGGTGGGGATGAACTTGTGCTGCTGGTAATGCAGCACCACCCGCTCGCCGGCCAGGCGGTTGATCTGCTCGGCGACGCTGTCGTCGCGCACGGTGAACTCGAACTTGTCCGGGATCGCGCCGGGCATGGTCACCATGACGATCTCCCCTTCCCATGTCTTGCACAGCCAGCCCTTGCTGGAAAACTTCTGCACGTAGCCGGCGCGCTCGCCCTCGGAGTAGCTCCAGTTCAGGGTCAGCCAGGTCCAGGCGACGGTGAGCAGCATCAGGGCGGCCAGGGTGCCGAGGAAGTAACTCACGACCTTGGATTGCATCATCATCCTCTTTGGACGGTTGCCCGCCGGATGGACCCGGGGCTGAGGCATCATGCTTCAGATTGGGCCGGAGCGGAACTGCCGGACCGGCCATTCCCGACAATATTTGTCGACTATTGGCCCGCCCTCCTAGAATCGGGATTCCGCTCCCCCGGGAAAGCCGCCATGCCCAACCATCTGGCCACGGAAACCAGCCCCTATCTGCAGCAGCACAAGGACAACCCGGTGGACTGGTACCCCTGGGGCCCGGAGGCCCTGGAACGGGCCCGGCGGGAGGACAGGCCCATCCTGCTGTCGGTGGGCTATTCCACCTGCCACTGGTGCCACGTGATGGCCCACGAGTCCTTCGAGGACCCGGCCACGGCGGCGGTGATGAACGCGCATTTCGTGTGCATCAAGGTGGACCGGGAGGAGCGGCCGGACCTGGACCAGATCTATCAGACCGCCCTGCAGCTGCTGGCCCGGCGGCCCGGGGGCTGGCCCCTGACCCTGTACCTGAGCCCGGACCAGACGCCCTTCTACGGCGGCACCTATTTCCCCCGGGAGGCCCGCTACGGCCTGCCGGGCTTCGTGCAGCTGCTGGAGAACGTGGCCGCCACCTGGCGGGAGCGGCGCGGTGAGATCGAGGCCCAGAACCGCGAGGTGCTGGCGGCCCTGGCGGAAACCGCCGCCGTCCCGCCCGGCGCCGGGGACTTGGACGGGACCCTGATCCCCGCGGCCCTGGCGGACATCCAGGCGGGCTTCGATCCGGTGCATGGCGGCTTCGGCCGGCCGCCCAAGTTCCCCCGCCCCGCCGAGCTGGAATTCCTGTTCTGGTCCGGCGACGCCGGGGCCCGGGCGCGGGTGCTGTTCACCCTGGAGAAGATGGCCCTGGGGGGCCTGATGGACCAGTTGGGCGGGGGCTTCTTCCGCTATTCCGTGGACGAGCGCTGGCATATCCCCCACTTCGAGAAGATGCTGTACGACAATGGCCCCCTGCTGGGCCTGTACGCGGATGCCTGGGCGGCCACGGGCAGGCCCCTCTTCGCCCGGGCGGCGGAGACCCTGGTGGGCTGGCTGCAACGGGAGATGACCTCGCCCGGAGGGGCCTATTTCGCGGCCCTGGATGCGGACTCAGAACACGAGGAAGGCCGCTTCTACGTGTGGACGCCGGAGGCGGTGGCGGCCCTGCTGACCCCCGAGGAAAACGCCGTGGCACGCCTGAGCTGGGGCCTGGACGGCGCCCCCAACTTCGAGGACCGCGCCTGGCACCTGCGCGTGGCGCGGGACCCGGCGGAGGTGGCCCGGGGCCTGGGCTGTCAGGAAGGGACCGTGGCGGCCCTGCTGGAGGCGGCCCGGGCCCGGCTGTTCGCCGCCCGGGAAGGGCGGGTGCGCCCGGGCCGGGACGACAAGGTGCTCACCGCCTGGAACGCCCTCATGATCAAGGGCCTGGCCCGGGCGGCCCGCCGCTTCGGCCGCCCGGACTGGTTGGCCCTGGCCCGGGGGGCGGCGGATGCCCTGCACGGCACGGTATGGAGGGACGGCCGCCTGCGGGCCGGCTACAAGGATGGCCAGGCCAGGCACAACGCCTACCTGGACGACTACGCCTTCCTGCTGGACGCCCTGCTGGAACTGCTCCAGGCCCAATGGCGCGGCCGGGACTGGCGTTGGGCCCTGGACCTGGCGGAGGCCCTGCTGGCCCACTTCCACGACGGGGCGACGGGGGGCTTCTTCTTCACCAGCCACGATCACGAGCCGCTGATCCACCGTGCCAGGCCCGCCCAGGACAGTGCCCAGCCCGCCGGCAACGGCGTGGCCGCCCGGGCCCTGTACCGCATGGGCATGCTCACGGGCGAGGCCCGCTTCACCCGGGCGGCGGAGGGGACGGTACGGGCCTTCCTGGCGGCGATGGCGGCCCAGCCGGCCCCCTATCCCACCTTGCTGGGGGTGCTGGCCGATCTGCTGGCGCCGCCCCGCCTGGCGGTGCTGGGGGGGCCGGAGCCCGGGCTTTCCGAGTGGAAAGCGGAGGCGGACCGGATCGCCCCGGTGCGGGATCTGGTGTTCGCCCTGCCGGATGGCGCCGAGGGCGTGCCGGCGGCCCTGGACAAGCCCCGGCGGGGACACGTCAACGCCCAGGTTTGCAGCGGCGTTACTTGCATGCCGGAAATAATCCAATTGACTGATCTGACGGATGTTTTCAGGACCGGGGATGTTGCGTAGCATCCCGACCCGCAACGTATGTTGCCTTTTGCAAAAGGAGATAGACATGAAAGCTGTTGTGATCGCTGCCGCCGCCGCCCTGGCCCTGTCCACCGGCGTTGCCTTCGCCGACGAGGCCCTGGCCAAGAAGAACGCCTGCATGAGCTGCCACCAGATCGCCAAGAAGGTGGTGGGCCCCTCCTTCCAGGACATCGCCAAGAAATACAAGGGCGACGCCAAGGCCCAGGCCCATCTGGAAACCGTCATCGTCAAGGGTGGCAAGGGCGTGTGGGGCCCCGTGCCCATGGCTGCCCAGCCCAAGGCCGCCGGCGACGCCAAGGCCCTGGCCGAGTGGATCCTGTCCCTCTGAATCATGCCGACCCATTGAAAAAGCCGGGTTCGCCCGGCTTTTTCATGTCCCCGGCGGCCGTACGGGCGAGTCAACGGGGGGAAGGGGGCAGGCGTTATTTACCTGCCCGGAATAGTCCAAATATCTGATCTGACGGACATTTTCAGGACTTATGATGTGCGGGTAACACCCCCCCGCAACGCGAGTTGCCTTTTGCAAATAGGAGATAAGACATGAAAGCTGTTGTGACCGCTGCCGCCGCTGCCCTGGCCCTGATGGCCGGTGCCGCTTCCGCCGACCAGGCCCTGGCCCAGAAGAGCGCCTGCATGAGCTGCCACCAGGTGGCCAAGAAGGTGGTGGGCCCCGCCTTCCAGGACGTGGCCAAGAAGTACAAGGGCGACGCCAAGGCCGCCGAGCACATCGTCGGTGTGATCAAGAAGGGTGGCAAGGGTGTCTGGGGCCAGGTTCCCATGCCCCCGCACCCCCAGCTGTCCGATGCCGACGCCAAGAAGCTGGCCGACTGGGTCCTGTCCCTGTAAGTCCAGCCCCGACGCGGGAAAAGCCGGGTTCGCCCGGCTTTTTTTATGGCCTCTGTGATATAAACCGCCCTGATTTTTAGCGTCTTTTCGGAGAGCCCGGTGAACTCCCTCAAATGGTCTGCAAGCATGGTCCTGGTCGGCATCCTGGTGGCAGGGTGCGGACAGCAAGTCGAAAACCGGGGCGATGTGATCCGCATCGGTTCCGTCTCGCCCCTGACCGGTCCCCAGACCCACATCGGCAAGGACAACGAGAACGGCGCCCGCCTGGCGGTGGACGAGATCAACGCCGCCGGCCTGGTGCTGGGGGGCAAGCCGGTAAAGCTGGAACTCCTGGGCGAGGACGACCAGGCGGAGCCCAAGACCGCCACCATCGTGGCCGACAAGCTGCTGGACGCCGGCGTGGTGGCGGTGATCGGCCACCTGAACTCCGGCACCACCATCCCCGCCTCCAAGCGCTACCACGACGCGGGCATCCCCCAGATATCCCCCTCCGCCACCGCCGTGGCCTACACCGCCCAGGGCTTCAGGAACGCTTTCCGGGTGATGGCCAACGACGCCCAGCAGGGCAAGGCCCTGGGCCAGTTCGCCGTGGGCAGGCTGGGGGCCCGGAAGGTGGCCATCATCGATGACCGCACCGCCTACGGCCAGGGCCTGGCGGACGAGTTCGAGAAGGCGGCCAAGGCCGCCGGCGCCGAGGTGGTGGCGCGGGAGTTCACCACGGACAAGGCCACGGACTTCGCCGCCATCCTCACCAGCATCAAGGGCAAGGCCGCGGATCTGGTGTTCTACGGCGGCATGGACCCCCAGGGCGGTCCCATGGCCCAGCAGATGAAGCGCCTGGGCTTGAACGCCCGGCTGCTGGGCGGCGACGGCCTGCAGAATGCCAACTTCCTCAAGCTGGCGGGCGCGGACGCGGAAGGCGTGGTGGCCTCCTCCCCCGGCCTGCCCCTGGATGCCATGCCCGGCGGCAAGGACTTCAAGGCCAAGTTCGAGGCCAAGTACGGCCCCATCCAGCTCTACGCACCCTATGCCTACGACGCGGCGTACATCCTGGTGGAGGCCATGAAGCGGGCCGATTCCGCCGAGCCGGCCAAGGTCATCGCCGCCCTGTCCAAGACGGACTACCAGGGCGTCACCGGCCCCCTCAAGTTCGACGACAAGGGCGACACCCTGGGCGGCGCCGTGACCATGTACGAGGTGAAGAACGGCGCCTGGGTCGTGCTGGAGACGGTGAAGTAAAGGCTGCACGCGGCAAGTAGCCAGTAGCGAGTCGCAAACCCGACGGCTACTCACGACTCGCCACTCGCGGCAAGAAAGATGGAAATCTTCACCCAACAACTCATCAACGGCCTGGTCCTGGGCAGCATCTATGCCCTGGTGGCCCTGGGCTACACCATGGTCTACGGCATCCTGGAACTGATCAATTTCGCCCACGGCGAGGTGACCATGATCGGCGCCATGGTGGCCCTGACGGTGATCGGCGTGCTGGTGGGCCTGAACCCGGAACTGCCGGGCCTGATCGTGGTGCTGGGGGGCGTGCTGGTGGCCATTCCCGCCTGCATGGCCCTGGGCTTCGCCATCGAGAAGGTGGCCTACCGGCCCCTGCGCCACGCGCCCCGGCTGGCGCCCCTGATCACCGCCATCGGCATGTCCATCATCCTGCAGAACGCGGCCATGCTCATCTGGGGCCGGCAGTACGTGTCCTTCCCACCCCTGCTGCCCCAGGGGCGGCATGAGATCCTGGGGGCCCACATCACCGACCTGCAGATCTTCATCGTGGTGCTGTCGTTTTCCATCATGGGCGGCCTGTGGCTGCTGGTGGAGCGTACAAAACTGGGGCGGGCCATGCGCGCCACGGCCCAGTCCAAGGAGGTGGCCCAGCTCATGGGCGTGAACGTGGACCGCATCATCTCCGCCACTTTCATCATCGGCTCCGCCCTGGCCGCCATCGCCGGCGTGATGGTGAGCGCCTACTACGGCCTGGCCCATTACTACATGGGTTTCATGCTGGGCCTGAAGGCCTTCGCGGCGGCGGTGCTGGGGGGCATCGGCAACATCGCCGGGGCCATGCTGGGGGGGCTGCTGCTGGGGGTGATCGAGGCCCTGGGGGCGGGCTACATCGGCGATCTGACCGGAGGCTTCCTGGGCAGCCATTACCAGGACGTGTTCGCCTTCTTCGTGCTCATCGGCGTGCTGGTGTTCCGGCCTTCCGGCCTGCTGGGCGAGCGTGTCGCCAACCGGGCCTAGGCGGGGCTGAACGGTGCTGAAAGTCCCGGGCCTGGCCTTCCTCCAAAGCCGTCCCAGGGTGGCCTTCGCCATGCTGGCCGTCCTGCTGGCGGTGCTGCCCTTCCTGGTGGGGGCCGGGCTGGGCAATTCCTGGGTACGGGTGCTGGATTTCGTGCTGCTGTACATGCTGCTGGCCATCGGCCTGAACATCGTCGTGGGCTACGCGGGCCTGCTGGACCTGGGCTACATCGCCTTCTACGCCCTGGGGGCCTATCTGTATGCCTGGCTGGCCAGCCCCCATTTCGGCCTGCATCTGCCCTTCTGGGCCATCCTGCCCATCGGCGCGGCCCTGGCGGGCCTGTTCGGCGTGCTGCTGGGGGCGCCCACCCTGCGCCTGCGGGGGGATT
>CAZREY010000132.1:0-7236 GCA_964599015.1 uncultured Thiobacillus sp. | reverse complement strand
CAGCAGGGAGGTCTTGCCGTGGTCCACGTGGCCCATGACGGTGACCACCGGGGCCCGGGGCAGCAGTTCGACCTCCTTGTGCTCGCCGCCGGTATCCTCCAGATAGGCTTCCGGGTTGTCGGTGGGGGCGGGCTTGGCCACGTGGCCCATCTCCTCCACCACGATCATGGCTGTCTCCTGGTCCAGCACCTGGTTGATGGTGACCATGGAGCCCATCTTCATCAGGGTCTTGATGACCTCGGCGGCTTTCACGGACATCTTGTGGGCCAGGTCGGCCACGCTGATGGTCTCGGGGATCAGTATCTCCCGCACCACCGGCTCGGCGGGCGGCGCGAAGGCGGTTTCATGCTCGGCCTTGTGGTGGCGGGCTTTCTTGGCGCGCCAGCCGTCGCCACCCTCCACGGCACCCCGGGTCTTGAGGCCAGGGCGCTTGCCGCCGCCCTCCAGTTCCCGCTGTCCCTTCTTGGCGCCGCCCTTTTCCGGGCCTTTTTCGGCCTTGGGCTTGACGGAGGGCTTCACCGCCGGCTTGACCTCCGGCTTGGCGGCGGGCTCGGCGGCCTTGGCCTTGGCGGCCTCCTCGGCGGCACGGCGCGCCGCCTCCCTGTCCTGCTTGGCCTTCAGCTCCGCTTCCTGGATGGCACGCAGCTTGGCCTGGCGCTTGGCCTCCAGATCCCGCTGCTTGCGCTCCTCATCGCTGAGGATGGACACGGGCGCGGGCGCGGCCGGCTCCTCGACCGCGGCCTCTTCCCGGAGCACCTCCGCCGCCACCGGTTCCACCGGCTCGGGAACGGTCTCCACCACGGGCGGGGCCACCGGTTCAGGCACTTCCACCGGGGTCGGAGCAACAGTCTCCGTGGCAACGATCTCCTCGGCGGGCGCTTCTGCGACAGCCTCCTGGGCCACGCCTTCCCGCTTCACCAACACCCGCTTCTTGCGCACCTCCACCTGCACGGTGCGGGTACGGCCGCTGCTGTCGGCGGTCTTGATCTCACCGGTCTGCTTGCGGGTCAGGGTGATCTTTTTCTTGGGTTCCGCCGATCCATGCTTGCCGCGCAGGTAGTCCAGCAGCATGGCCTTGTCCTGGTCGGACAGGGTGTCGCCGGGCCCCTTGACGGCCACGCCCGCCGCCTGCAGCTGCTTCACCAGCAGGGCGGGCTCGACCTTGAGTTCCAGTGCGAATTGTTCAACGTTCATGCTTACCCCCGTTCAGGTCCCCGACAGCAGCGGCGCCCGCGCCGTCATGATGAGCTGCTTGGCGCGCTCCTCATCCATTCCGGTGAGTTCCACAAGTTCATCCACGGCCAGATCGGCCAGGTCTTCCGCGTTGTTCACACCCTTGGAGGTGAGCAGGGCGGCTGTTTCCTCGTCCATGCCGTCCACGCTCATGAGGTCGGCAGCGGCACTCTCCACCGCCTCCTCCCGCACGATGGCGTCGGTGAGCAGAGCGTCCCGGGCACGGGAACGCAGCTCGTTGACCGTATCCTCATCGAAGGCCTCGATCTCCAGCATCTCGGACAGGGGCACGTAAGCCACTTCCTCCAGGCTGGTGAAGCCCTCCTCCACCAGCACCTGGGCCACGTCCTCGTCCACGTCCAGCTTGACCATGAACATCTTGATGAGACCCTCAGCCTCCTGCTGGTGCTTCTGCTCGGCTTCGTCCACGGACAGGATGTTGATGTCCCAGCCGGTGAGCTCGGCGGCCAGGCGCACGTTCTGGCCATAGCGGCCGATGGCGATCTCCACCTGCTCGGGCTCCACCACCACGTCCATGGCGTGTTTTTCCTCGTCCACCACGATGCTGGTGACCTCGGCGGGAGACAGGGCATTGATGACAAACTGGGCCGGATCGGGAGACCAGAGCACAATGTCCACCCGCTCGCCGTTCAGTTCGTTGGTGACGGCGGTGACCCGGGTGCCCCGCACGCCGATGCAGGTGCCCTGGGGGTCGACGCGGGGATCATTGGACTTCACCGCGATCTTGGCCCGCATGCCCGGGTCCCGGGCCGCCGCCTTGATCTCGACGATACCCTCCTCCACCTCGGGCACTTCCAGGCGGAACAGTTCCTTGATGAATTCCGGCGAGGTGCGGGACAGGACCAGCTGTGGACCCCGGCCGCCCCGTTCGGCCCGCACCAGGTAGGCCCGCACCCGGTCGCCCACGCGCAGGTTTTCCTTTGGGATCATCTGGTCTTTTTCCAGGCGGCCTTCGATGCGGCCGGACTCGATGACCGCGCTGCCCCGCTCCATGCGCTTGACGGTACCGGACACCAGGCTCTCTTCGCGGGCCAGGAAGTCGTTGAGCACCTGCTCCCGCTCGGCGTCGCGAATCTTCTGCAGGATCACCTGCTTGGCGGCCTGGGCGCCGATGCGGCCGAAATCCACGGCCTCCACGGGCTCCTCGATATGCTGTCCCACCTGGATGTCGGGGTTGATTTCCTGGGCCTCGAACAACAGGTACTGGCGATCGGGAAACTCCAGGCCGGCCTCATCGGGCAGCACTTCCCAGCGGCGGAAGGCCTGGTATTCGCCGCTCTTGCGGTCGATCTCCACGCGGATTTCCACATCCTCGTCGAGGTAGCGTTTCTTGGTGGCATGGGCAAGCGCCGATTCGATGGCGCCGAACACCACTTCCGGTTCCACGTTCTTCTCGCGGGCCAACGCATCCGCCAACAACAGAATTTCCCGACTCATCGCTTCCTCCGGGTTACACCCTCTAGCTCCGGCGCCAAGCGGGCGGAATCCACCTCCACGAGGGGAATGTCCACCAGGACGCCATCCATCTCCAGTTTCAGTACCTCGTTTTCCAGCCCACGCAGCAGACCGATAAAACGCTTCCGCCCATCAATGGGCGCATGCAAGCGGACCTGGGCCCGCTGGCCCGCGAAGCGGACGAAATCCGCCGGCTTGACCAGGGGACGATCCAGCCCCGGGGACGAGACCTCCAAACGGTCGTAGTCCACGTTTTCCACCATGAACAGCCGGGTCAGCTGATTGCTCACCCGCACGCAATCGTCCAGGGTGATGCCCGCCGGCTGGTCTATGTAGAGACGCAACAGGCCGCGTCCGGCCCGCTCCAGGGCCACGAGTTCGTAGCCCATGCCGGTCAGGGTGGGTTCAATCAGTGCTTGCAGGTCCATCAGGCAAGGCCATAAATAAAAAATGGGCGCGAAGCCCATCCAGAAAACTTTTGGATTATACCTATTTTGATTGCGGTGACGCTACTCTCCCCCAACGACTCGCTGGAGCTCCACGCGTTCCCCCTGACGCTCCAGGCCGATGGCCGCCAGCCAGGCCCCCTCGCCGGGCAGGCCGGTCAGCGCGCGATAGCCGGCCTCGCCCGCAGCCTCCAGGGGAATGACTTCCTCGGCGGGCTGGCCGGGCCTCCCCAGGGCCAGATGCACCCGGATACCGGGCACCAGGGCACCCTGCCCGTCCCGCACCAGCACCCGGACCTCGTTTGCATGATGGGGGCGCAGGGCGTCCAGGCCCACCACCTCCACATGCCAGCCCAGGCGGGCCAGCTTTTCCTCCATGTTGCGGTGATGGGCGATGCTCTTGGCCGCATCCTCGCCATGGGGCACCACCCCGGCGAAGCCCGTATGCACGCGGTTGCCCGAGGCGTTGGGCAGGAGCAGGGCGGCCAGGCCCGGGGGCAGCCCCTGCTTGGCCACATAGACGAAGCCGCCATACAGGATCGTGATGGCCACGAAGAAGCCGACCATGAGCCTGGGCGCCCAATGCCCGGCCCCTGCGTTTGATGCCTTCTCCCCGTACAGCAGGAAAAGCATCACGGCCACGGTGGGATAGGCTATGACGTGCATGGTGATGGTATCCAGCCCCGGCCCGCTCACCACGGCATAAGCCAGGTAGACAAAGCTGGGCACCCCCGCCGCCGCCACGGCGGACCAGAAATTCGACATGCGCATGTTCCGGCCCAGGGCATAGAGCAGGACGGTGAGCAGCATGCCGCCGAAGATGGTGATCAACAGACTCATGGGCGATTCTCAGTGCTGGGTGAAAAACCGGGCCGGATCCACCACTTCCTCGGTCTGGCCGGCGCGGATGACGAACTCGAAATCGGTGATACGCCGGGCCTGTGCCGGGTCCAGACTCACGCTGGCCTGGACGATGACGCTCTTGCCGTTCTTGATGCTCACGTTCCGGAAGTTGCCCAGGTCCAGGGCGCCGGGCGGCAGGCCCCGGGCGCTGATGGCGAACATCCGTTCCGAACCGGAGATGTTGGTCAGCCGGATCTGGTAGCGGTTGCGGATGGTGCCGTCGGAGAGGGTGACGAACAGGGGCTGGCGCACCTGCTGGATGCTGTGCTCGAAACTCGCCCGGTGGCCCATGTCGTAGACCAGGTAGGCCAGCATCAGCACCAGGGAAACGCCATAGCCGATGACCTTCAGGCTTTTCCAGTGCAGTTTCACGGGGCCCGGCTTGGCCTTGGCCAGGTTGGTTTCCGAGTCGTAGCGCACCAGGCCGCGGGACCAGCCCATCTTGTCCATGATGCTGTTGCAGGCGTCCACGCACAGGCCGCAGGAGATGCAGGTGTATTGCAGGCCGTTGCGGATGTCGATGCCCACGGGGCAGACCTGCACGCACAGGCCGCAGTCCACGCAATCACCGTGGCCGGCGGCCTCCCGTTCCTCCCGGGTGCGCAACCCGGTGCGCGCGGCCTTGCGGCCGGCGATGCCCTCACCCCGGGCACGGTCGTAATGCACCGTGAGGGTCTCCGGATCGTACATGGCGCTCTGGAAACGGCCGTAGGGGCAGATGAAGGTGCACACGTGCTCCCGCAGCGTCCCCGCCGCCAGGTAAGTGGTGATGGTGAGCACCAGGGTGGTGATGTAGGCCGCCGCGGCCGCCTGGCCGGTAAAGATTTCAACGGTCAGGGTGGGGGCATGGCCGAAATAGAGCACGAAGGTCAGGGCCGACCAGAAGGCCAGCAGCCACCAGGCCACGCGCGTGGCGCCCACCTTGAGCAGTTTCTCCCGGCTGCTCCAGGGTTCCCGCAGCAGCCGCAGTCGGGCCGGCCGCTCCCCCTGGAAGAATTTCTCCAGCCAGATGAAGGCGTCCGTCCACAGGGTCTGGAAACAGAAATAGCCGCAGAAGGCCCGTCCCACCAGGGCCGTCATGAAGAACAGGAACACCGCGGCGATGAACAGCAGCAAGGCCAGCCAGAACACATCCTGGGGATAGACCGTCAGACCGAAGATCAGGTAGCGCCGCCCCGGGATGTCGAACATGATCGCCTGGGAGGGGGCATCCGGCCGGCTCCAGGGCAGCCAGGGCAGAAGAAAATACACGGCGAAGCCCAGCCACAACACGCCGGTCTTGAAGCGGCGGAACCCCCCCTGGATGGACCGGGGCACGATGGGAATCCGTTTGAAGTAAAGCTCTTTTGTTTCCACGCCTTGACCTGCTGCTGTATCGAAAAGAAAAACCCCGGCGGGCCGGGGTTTTCGCGGACTTGCCCTAAGGAAATCGGGTCAGGTTACTTGCCGCCGCCCAGTTCGTGGACGTAGACAGTGAGCAACTTGATCTGTTCCGGCTTGAGGCGGCCTTCCCAGGCGGGCATCACGCCTTTGTTCAGGCCGGCGGTGATCACCCTTTTCACCGCGGCGATCCTGGCGGCGTCGTCCGCCGCGCCGGGTACGTCCGCCCACAGCCACACCTTGTCGGACAGGTTGGCGGAACCGATGTCCTGCCGTCCCCTGGCATCGTCGCCATGGCAGTAGAAGCAGGCCGCGGCATGGGAGTGGAACAACTGCTTGCCCTGGGCGACCTTGGCGGCGTCCGCCGGGTTGCCGGACAGGGATACGACGTAATGGGCCAGGGCATCGATCTGCCCCGCATCCAGGGCCTCGCCGTAGGCGGGCATGTAGCCGCGACGACCCTTGCTGATGGTCTCGTGGATATTGTCGTAGGTGCCGCCATAGAGCCAGTCGTCATCGGAGAGGTTGGGGAAGAAGCCCACCTTGCCGGCGCCGCCGCTCTGGTGGCAGCCCGCGCAGTTGTCGGCGAAGGCGGTCTTGCCGGCGGAAATCACGAAGCTGCTGAGCTCCGGGTCCTTGGCGATGTCGCCGTAGGACATGGCCATGAGCTTGTCGTAATAAGGCTTCTGGGCCGTATAGGCTTCCTGCATCTCGTTCAGGAGCTTGGCCCGGGTGTTCCAGTGCCAGGACTCCTCCTGGCCGTCGGCGTTGACGTAGGTCACCTTGTTGACGCCGGGCAGGAAGCTCTTGCCCACGGGCCAGGAGGGGTAGACCACCCAGTAGACCAGGGCAAAGGCGATGGTCACGTACAGGCCGTAGATCCACCACAGGGGCAGGGGGTTGTTGTATTCCTGAAGGTCGCCGTCCCACACGTGGCCGGTGGTCTGCGCACCTGTCGAGGAGGCTTGGCTATGGGTATTGTCAGCCATTGGACTTGTCCTTCATTTCGTCGTCGTCATCTAGAAACGGGATGTGCTTGTGCTCTTCCAGCCGCTTGCTCCGCTTCTTGCTGCCATAGACCCACAGCACGATCAGGCAGAAGGTCACGAAGAAGATCAGCAGGCCCAGGGGCTTGGTATTGGCCGGATCAGCGAACCACTCCATCAGCGGTACTTCACCAGGTCTTCCGGCTTGATCTTGCTGAAGTCCACCATGGTGCCCAGCACCTGCAGATAAGCCACCAGGGCATCCATCTCGGACACGCTGGAACGATCGCCGTCATAGTTGCCTTCCTGGGCCTGGGCCACCAGGTTCTTCTGGGCGTCCGGGATGTGCAGGGTCTTGGCCACCTGTTCACCGAACTTCTCCACGTTGCGCTGGTATTCCTCCTGGTTGGCGGAATAGGGCACGCCGGTGGTGCGCAGAGCGCGCAGGCGGGCGGCCACGTCGGAACTGTCCAGGGGGGACATCAGCCAGGGGTAATTGGGCATGACCGACTCGGGGACCATGGACTTGGGATTGATGAGATGCTGCACGTGCCATTCGTTGGAGTACTTGCCGCCCACCCGGGCCAGATCGGGACCGGTGCGCTTGGAACCCCACTGGAAGGGATGGTCGTACTTGGACTCCGCCGCCAGGGAGTAGTGGCCATAGCGCAGTTGCTCGTCGCGGAAGGGACGGATCATCTGGGAATGGCAGGTGTAGCAGCCCTCGCGGATGTAGATGTCGCGGCCGCGGGACTCCAGAGGCGTATAGGGGCGCACGCCGGGCACGTCCTCCATGGTGTCCTTGATGAAGA
>CAZREY010000131.1:0-7256 GCA_964599015.1 uncultured Thiobacillus sp. | reverse complement strand
CTCGCGTTGCGAGCGGCTACGCCCCTACGGGGTGCCGCACAACTCGAATACGTTAGAAGGCTAAACATCTCGTGTCGCATATCCCTCTCCCATTTCTCAGTTTCGCTGCTGATATCTTGGCCGATACTAGCCGAGGCTTGAGTGGAAACGAAGTTGTGAAGGCCTTTAACGCTTACGCTGTCGAGTACAACATCAATATCCCTCATGCGGCGTATCCGTTTGAGGCGCCAAACAAGCGAACTGCCCTGCTAGAGAATCTGAAGTGTTTCCCTCCCCCTCTTCAGTTCAAAATTATTAGAGAGTTGTGTGATCACCGAACCTTCTCGCTAAAGCAATACGACGAGCTGAAATCGCTTAAGGTAAAACTAGTCTTCCAATTCGCGCACCTCGCACCAAAAGACGAGTTTTCAAAGCTTAACGAGACACTCACCGAAGAAACGCGCCACTGGCTTGACAGCTTCCCTAATGCACTAGAGTTGTACTTGCAGGCAATTCACAAATACAAGCACGGAATCTTTAGCAGAAACTTGCTTGACGATCTCCGACTCAGCTTAGAGCTATTGCTGAAAAGCGTTTTCAAGAACGATAAGTCTCTCGAAAATCAACTCGGCAATGTCGGCAGTTTCGTTAGTGATGCCGGTGGTTCGAAAGAGTTCTCGAACATGTTTTCGAAGCTGATCGACTACTACGCGAAATATCAAAATACATACATCAAACACGACGACGCTGTGGTTGAGGAAGAAATCGAGTTCGTGTTTGAAATTTCGTCATCTTTTATGCGCCACATAATTCGGCTTCATGCAAAGTCACCAAGCCTCTAACATGGCGCTCAACCTCGCTCCCTTCGGTCGCTGGACGCTGCGCGATAAAACCGCGCAGCGCCGGTTAGCTCTACGTTGGGCGTCTTGAGTCAGTGGTGACAATAGGCACACAGCGGCGTAAGATGGCTCCATGAAACCATTTCGCTGGAACGCCGAGAAGAATGAAACGCTCACGTCTGAGCGGGGAATTTCGTTTGAGAGCATCGTAGTTGCCATTGAGTCCGGTGGCCTACTGGACGTCTTGGCTCACCCAAACCAGGCGAAATATCCGAAGCAGCGCATTCTCGTCGTCTCGTGCGACAACTACGCCTACTTGGTGCCGTTCGTCGAAGAGGATGACTATTTCTTCCTCAAGACTGTGATCCCGAGCCGTAAGGCAACCCGGGACTATTTGAATCAAGGTGAAGCAGATGCCGAAAATTGATGAATACGAACTTGAAGTACTGAGCGCCTTTGAGAAAGGCCAACTGAAGTCCGTCGCGACGAAAGCCGAACTTGCCAAGTTCAAGGCTGCCGCACGCGCTACCGCAATCAAGGATCGTCGGGTCAATATCCGCCTGTCTTCTGGCGACCTGAACGATATTCAGGTTAAAGCCCTAGAGGAAGGTGTGCCGTACCAAACGCTAATTGCTAGCGTCTTGCATAAGTACGTTACTGGCCGCCTTGCGGAGCGGCCCGCTTCCGTTACGAGCGCAACTCGCAAGCCCGCCGCGAAGCGTCGCGCTACATCAAGCCGCTAGTCCATCGCCTTGGCACAGACGCCCAACGTTGGGCACCACAATCACTGGATTGAGCGACTGAGCGACGATCAGATTTTCGTGTTTGGAGAAAAAAAAATGGAACTGACCGCAGTACTTACCCCTGCCGAGGAAGGTGGCTACGTCGCCCTGAATCCGGAGACGGGAACAACCACGCAAGGTGAAACCGTTGAAGAGGCGATCGCGAACCTTCAGGAGGCTACCGCGCTCTATCTGTCTGAGTTCCCCATTCATGTGCCGGGGCATCCGTTGGTAACGACATTTAGCGTTCCCGCGCATGCCTAAGCTGCCGCATGTCTCGGGGGCCGCTGTAGTAAGGCGCTGGAGCGCCTTGGCTTCCAGAAGCTGCGCCTATCCGGAAGCCACGTAATCATGCGGCGTGGTTCCAAAGGCTGTGTTGTACCAATGAGGTCAAGACAGGCACGCTGGCGGGAGTTCTTCGCCAAGCCGACGTAACGCCCGAAGAATTCATCGCGGCTTTATAGCCGTGGTGCCCAACAATCGCTTCGTGCGGGACGCTCCAACGACCGGCTTCGTCGCCGACCCGTTTCAAAACCCGCCGCCGTACGAAAAACTCGTAGGCGACTTGGCCGGCAACTACACGCGGCGCATCAATATCCAGCAGCGTTTGGTTTACGAGGTGTTTGCCAAGGAGCGCGTTGTGCTTCGCATGTGGTCACACTATGAATAGTTGCCCAACCCTTCGTTGCGGGGGATGCACCGCCCATCGGCCCCGGCCCCTGGGCTCTGGCGTTAGCCACGCCAATCAGGCAGGCCCAGGCCGCCTAAAGACGCCCTGGTTGGATAAACTCGGGGCATGCACGACGCACCCCAGCCCTCCCCACCCGGCACCCTGGCCATCGTGGCCACCCCCATCGGCAACCTGCGGGACATCACCCTGCGGGCCCTGGACGTGCTGCGGGCGGCGGACGTGATCGCGGCGGAGGACACCCGCAACAGCCAGCACCTGCTTTCCGCCCACGGCATCCAGGCAAAGCTGGTGGCGGTGCACGAGCACAACGAGGCCGCCGCCGCCGGGCGCATCATCGAGGACCTGCGGGCGGGCAAGCGGGTGGCCTACATCTCCGACGCGGGCACGCCGGGGCTTTCCGACCCGGGCGCCCGGCTGGTGCAGGCGGTGCGCGCCGCCGGCCTGCCGGTGCTGCCCGTGCCCGGGCCCAGCGCCCTGGCGGCGGCGGTTTCGGTGTCCGGCCTGGAGGGGGCTTTCCTGTTCCAGGGCTTTCTGCCCTCCAAGGCCGCGGCCCGGCGCAAGGCACTGGAGGCCCTGGGGGATGTGGAGGCGGCCCTGGTGTTCTACGAGGCGCCCCACCGCATCGAGGAAACCGTGGCGGACCTGGCGGCGGTGCTGGGGGGCGGGCGCACCATCCTCTTCGCCCGGGAGATCACCAAGCGCTTCGAGCAGTTCCACGCCTGCCCCCTGGCGGAGGCGACGGCCTGGCTGGCGGCGGACGATAATCACCGCCGGGGGGAGTTCGTGCTGGTGGTGTGGCCACCGGCCGCAAAGGCCGAAGAGGCGGACGGCGAAGGCCGGCGGGTGCTGGAGATTTTGCTGGCGGAACTGCCCCTCAAGCAGGCCGCCCAACTTGCCGTAAAGCTCACGGGCGGCCGCAAGAACGAACTGTATGAACTGGCCCTGGGCCTGAAAAAAGAGACCGAGACATGAAACTGACCATCACCCGTCCCGACGACTGGCACGTGCACCTGCGGGACGGCAACCTGCTGGCGGCGGTGCTGCCGGACACGGCCCGCCGCTTCGCCCGGGCCATCGTCATGCCCAACCTGAAGCCGCCGGTGCGCACCGTGGCGGAGGCCGCCGCCTACCGGGACCGCATCCTGGCGGCCCTGCCGGCCGGCCTGGCCTTCGAGCCCCTGATGACCCTGTACCTCACGGACAACACCGCGCCGGAGGAAATCCTCAAGGCCAGGGCCAGCGGCTTCGTGCACGCGGTGAAGTACTACCCCGCCGGGGCCACCACCAATTCCGACTCCGGCGTGACGGACATCCGCAAGGTGGACGGGGCGCTGGAGGCCATGCAGGAGGCGGGCCTGCCCCTGCTGCTGCACGGCGAGGTGACGGACCCGGACGTGGACGTGTTCGACCGGGAGGCGGTGTTCATCGACCGCATCCTGGCGCCCCTGATGCAGCGCCTGCCCAGGCTCAGGGTGGTGCTGGAGCACATCACCACCCGCCAGGCGGCGGCGTTCGTGACGGCGGCCCCGGCCAACGTGGGGGCCACCATCACCGTGCACCACCTGCTCTACAACCGCAACGCCATGTTCCAGGGGGGCATACGCCCCCATTACTACTGTCTGCCGGTGCTGAAGCGGGAGACCCATCGCGAGGCCCTGGTGGCGGCAGCCGTCAGCGGCAACCCCAAGTTCTTCCTGGGCACCGACAGCGCGCCCCACGCCACCCACACCAAGGAGGCGGCCTGCGGCTGCGCCGGCATCTACACCGCCCACGCGGCCATCGAGCTGTATGCCGAGGCCTTCGAGGCGGCGGGGGCCCTGGACAAACTGGAGGCCTTCGCCAGCCACTTCGGCCCGGACTTCTACGGCCTGAAACGCAACACCGATACCATTACCCTGGTGAAGGAAAGCCACGCCGTGCCCGCCACCCACCCCGCCGGCATCACCCCCCTGCGGGCGGGGGAGACGCTGGCCTGGCGCCTGGCCTGACGCATTGACGAGACAAATACAGGAGGAAACACACCCATGCAGACAGACAGCCCCTACTACAAATACGTGCTGGAACTGCTGAAGACCATGCTGGAGAAGGAGGCCTCGGACCTCTTCATCACCGTGGGCGCGCCCCCCGGGCTGAAGCTCCACGGGGAGCTGACCCTGTTCAACGCCAAGCCCGTGGGCCGGGAGCAGGCGGTGGAGATACTGCGCTCGGTGATGAACGACAAGCAGTGGGCGGAGTTCGAGCAGACCAACGAGTGCAACTTCGCCCTGAGCCTGGACGGCATCGGCCGCTTCCGCGTGAACTGCTTCGTGCAGCGGGGTTCCGTGGGCCTGGTGGCGCGGCACATCGTCACCGAGGTGCCCACCATGGACGGCCTGGGCCTGCCCCCGTCCCTGAAGACCCTGATGATGGAGAAGCGGGGCCTGATCCTCATGGTGGGCGCCACGGGCTCGGGCAAGTCCACCAGCCTGGCGGCCATGCTGAACCACCGCAACGAGAACTCCAAGGGCCACATCATCACCATCGAGGACCCCATCGAGTTCGTGCACCCCCACAAGAAGTGCCTGGTGATGCAGCGGGAGGTGGGCATCGATACGGACAACTGGTTCGCGGCCCTGAAGAACACCCTGCGCCAGGCCCCGGACGTGATCCTCATCGGCGAGATCCGGGACATGAACACCATGGACTACGCCATCGCCTTCGCCGAGACGGGCCACCTGTGCCTGGCCACGCTGCATGCCAACAACGCCAACCAGGCCCTGGACCGCATCATCAACTTCTTCCCCAGCGAGCGGCGCGACCAGCTGCTCATGGACCTGTCCCTGAACATGAAGGGCATGATCTCCCAGCGCCTGATTCCGAAGAAGGGCGGCGGACGCCTGCCGGCCATCGAGATCATGCTGGCCAGCCCCCTCATCTCGGACCTGATCCACAAGGGCGCGGTGCACGAGATCAAGCCCATCATGGCCAAGTCCCGGGACCTGGGCATGTGCACCTTCGACCAGGCCCTGTTCGACCTGTGCGCCGCGGACCTGGTGGAGCCGGAGGTGGCCCTGCGCTACGCCGACTCCCAGAACGAGCTGCGCCTCAAGCTCAAGGACCTGGCGCGCCAGCGGGGCATCTCGGACACGGACGACAACAAGGGCCTGTCCATCGTCTGAGGCAGGCCATCGCCGTCACCCCGGCGCACGCCGGGGTCCAGGAAGCCGGCATGGATCGCTTCCGGTCCACGTTTCCTGGATTCCGGCTTTCGCCGGAATGACCCTGTTTATTCGGCGCGGCCCCGGCCTTCTCCGTCCTGCTTCGTAAGGCGCGCAGCCAGCCAGGTCAGCAGGCCCGCGCCGAGCAGCAGGCCGAAGGCCACGCCCAGGTTTCCCAGCCGTTCCGGCGTCAGCAGCAGCAACAGCCCCAGGCCCAGCATCATCAGGCCGGACAGCAGCTTCAGCAGCCGGCCTTCCCGTTCGCTCAGCTTGCGGGCCCCCATGGTGCCCACGAAGGCCAGGACGATGGCCAGCAGGGGCAGCACGTAGACCGCGTTGTAGAAGGCCAAGTAGAGCAGGTGGCTGGCGGGGTCGGGGGCATGCAGGGTCAGCAGGCGCGCATAGACCATGGGGAAGCCGGCGGTGCACAAGAGTTCGTAGAAATTGGCCGCCGTGGCCAGCAGCACCGTGGCCGCCAGCATGGCGGGCAGGCTGCCGGCGGAAAGGATGGCGCGGCCGCGCCGGAAGATGTCCGCCTTGCGGGACTCCGGTATGGACAGGCTGATGCCCCGGCGGAAGGCGAAGAAGTCCTTGACGTTGACGGCCCCCATGACCGCCGCCAGGACTCCCGCGCCGGCGGTGACCCAGGGCAGGCTGCCCATGACCCGGAACAGGCCCAGCCAGGCGGCCATGAAGGCGAAATACATGAGCCCGGAGACGGCCACGAACACCCCGCCGATGAGGAGCATGCGGCGGCGGTCCCGCTGGTGCACCAGCAGGGACAACAGGAACAGCAGCACGAAGAAGGCGCAGGGATTGAAGGCATCCATGCCGGCGATGAGCACGGTGAGCACGGGCAGGGACAGGCCGGCGGTGTCCACTTCCCCCACCAGGGGCAGGCGCAGGGCGGTGTCGCCGGCGGTGGACGCGGACAGCAGCCGGCCCTCGGCCGCCTGCTCCCGGCATTCCGTCAGCTGGGCCAGCAGGTCCGCGCCGGTGGTGCGCTCGGAATTCCAGCCCACCTGCATGCGGCCGCAGAACACCAGGGCGGGCACGGAACGGGCCTGCTGCCCCAGGCCGGCGGCCATGTCCATGTAGCGATGGAGATTCTCCCGGGAGGCGCTGATCTCCAGGGAATGGAGCCTGATCCAGGGGTGCAGTCGCGGCAGGTCCTCGATGAAGGGGCGCGCCTCCAGGCAGTGGGGGCAGCGGGCCGACCAGAAGAAATACAGGTGCACCCGGGGCGGCTGCCCCACCTCCCCCGCTTCGACCCATGCGGGGGGCATCTGGGCTCGGGCGCCGACCGGCCAGAGGGCCATAACGGCCAGGGCGGCCGCCAGGAACCAGGTGAAGAAAGGCCGGGGGGACATGGCGCTCAACCGGTGGCGGGCCTGCTCCGCGCCTCCATGACCCGGTCGCGGCCGCCTTGCTTGGCGGCGTACAGCGCCTTGTCGGCCTGGGCGAGGAGAGCCTCCACACCCGCGTCCTCCGGCGAACGGGAGGCCACGCCCGCGCTGATGGTCACATGGAAGGGAGCGCCCTCCTTGCCGAAGTCCGCCTGCCGGATGGCACCCACGATGCGCTCCGCCAGGTGTCGGGCCTCCCGGGGGGCGGCGCCGGGGCTGACGATGCAGAACTCCTCGCCGCCGTAGCGGAACACCACGTCGTTCTTGCGGCAGTTGTCCTCGATGACCCGGGCCACCTGGGCCAGCACCACATCGCCCACCTCATGGCCCCACTGGTCGTTGATGCGCTTGAAGTGGTCGAT
>CAZREY010000130.1:2084-7308 GCA_964599015.1 uncultured Thiobacillus sp. | reverse complement strand
CTGAGGCCGTGGGATGATAAAATTTGGGGTCCTGATCCGGCAGAACAGCCCAATAGGCCGAATTAGTGAGTGCGACGCCCTGCGAGTCTTGCAGCGCATAGTAAATAACATCGCTGTTGTCCCTGGCCACGTCCCCAGCCCAATACAGCCTGGAGCTGTACCAACGCCATGTCTGTCCGCTGGTCAATGACGGCCAATACTCCGTCAACCCGGCGTCCGTCATATTGGACACCGGGACCTTATCCGTCGTAGCGGTGTTACCGGAGCGGTTAGAGATTGTCGGGATGCGGGCAGCACCACCGCCGGGCGTCATGAGGTTAGATGCAAACTCTGGACTGATCGTCGAGCTGGCCTCGCCTGGGATGCTATACTCTACGCTGCTCAGCCCATATCGCTGAGCCAGTAGCGTCGAAAACCGATGCCCCAGGCAATTCGCGAACGACGCCAGGGAGTCCCCGTAGTTGACCAACACAGCAGGCGTACCAGTCTCAAGTTTGGTTAACAGCGCAGATGCATCGAACGGTGGCCTGGACCCGATGGCCCGACCGTTGGCGACCAGCGCACGACCACTTATGCTGAGCACCGGGCTAGCCAAGGGTATACCTCCCGCCCAGATAGTCTGCAAAGCCGGACCTCTCATCCGATGTCAACACACGGTTGGCGACCAGCATCCGCATAAGCCCCCCAGTGTATCCCAAGCGAGACACGCTGTACGAGGTCCAAGCGGAGCCTGTGGCGAACAATGTCGTGCGGCTTGCTGCCGGCACGTTTACACCATCCAGGGTGATCGTGATGAGGGCATTGGCGGATGCCACGTCAGTCGGCGTCCCAACTGCCTTCTCCAGGATCAGACTGTGCCACTTACCGGCTGTTCCGGCAGTTGCGGCACTTGTTGCGTCATTGTTATAAAACTCGATGCGATCCGTACTCCCGGCGAAGGACAACCGCATTTGGTTAAAGTAGCCAGTGGGGTTGCCAGAAACCTGAAATTGGTTCGCGGCGCTGTTATTGAAAATTGCGCCCATCCCTGTCGACCCACCTCGGCTCACCGCACGCCAGACGAGGGCGATTGTCCACCCGTCAGAGAGTGTGAGCCCAAACGGATCAATGCGACCAGGAGTGGCCTCGGCGCCCGTATCGTCAAACGACAACGCGCTGTTGGAGCCATTGAGGACCGCGCCAAACGAGGCGTAGCCACTTTGGATGGACTTGGCCCCACCGGTCTGGAAATTCATCGCCGTAATCAGCGGGCTAGCGCCAAATGTGACGGGCGATGCGCCCAGCGCGTCCCAATCCAGCACGATATTGCCAGCCAAGGCCGTGGCAGGATCAAATGCGCCAAATACTGATTCCTGCGCGCCGTCCGCGAGAGCCCACCGCAGCCATGTGTTTGCGGCCACGCACTGGTAGCGGTACGTAGTGTCAAACGCCATTTGGCCCGGTGCCCCGGAGGAGGTGTTGCGGGCAGGAGTATCCACAACTGAGGCGAGGGCTACGGCGGATACCGTGGTGTACTCGGCAGAGTCTAGCAGATATATCCGCTCGGCTCCGGTCACGCCGGCGGCCGGGGTGTACGTGCCCAGGTCGGTCACAGGCAGGCCGCCGCCGCCACCCAGCCCACCGCCCTGATTAATGAGATCCAAGGCATCCCTGGTCGCCCTGTCCTTGATCGTGTTCAGGATATTGGAAATGTCTGCGGGCATGCGCGCTCCTTACTTCCACAGCGCCAGCAGCACGCCAGGCGCGCCGCCCACGGTGTCGATGGGCTTTTCGCCGGCCATCCGCAGCATGCGGAAACCGGCGCGTTGGCAGTAGGTTTCGGCGTCTTTCGGGTGGCAGCAGGCCAGCAGAATGTCCCGGCTCCGGTCCAGCACGAAGGCCCCGTACATGCCCTGTAGCAGCAGGTGCAGGGCGCGCTTACCCAGCAGGGTTTCATCCGCCGCGGCCAGGGCGCCGATTTCCTGGATGGTCACCGCGCGCCGTCCGGAGCGAAGCGCCCTGGAAGCCAGTGGCCACTGCGCCTCGCTGGGCAGCAACTGGCCTTCGGCCGCGGTCATCAGGCTCACCGTGGCCAGCACGGACTGCTCGTCGCCGTCCACATGGGCGGACAGGGTCTCCACGCGTCCGCCGGGCACGCGGGCCTCTGGTGGAACAAAAATCAGCCCCTTGTCCGCGTACCGCTGGCGGGCCAGGTTGTAGGCCGCGGTGCGGGCCGGGCCTTCGGCAAGCATCAGGCGCAAACCAGTCACCGCCAGCACCCCAGGGAAAGCTCGTCACCCAAGCTCAGGTCGCCGGAACCTCCGGTCGACCAGGCGGCCAGGATCTCGTCAGCCGCCTGGGCCAACTGGCCGAAACACGGATGGACGATGACGTGAAAATCCGGGTAGTCGTCCAGGGCCGTCTCGCTGCGGTGCCCGGCGTGCGCCCCTGGCTGCCAGCCCTGGTAGACCATGACGCGCACCAGCATGCCGCGCTCCCGGACCATCTCGGCCTCGTTGGGGAAGCGCACGTCGTCCACCAGCACGCCCGGGCAGTCGTCCGGCAGGGAGTCCACAGCCTGGGCCAGGCGGGTGACGAAATAGTCCGGCTCGTGGCTGCGCTGGAAGTCGCCGTACAGCTGCAGGGCCTCGCGCACGGTGATGACGCCCTTGTCCGTGCCAAGCCATGGCAGCAGGTCGTGCGGCGCGGAAATCTCCATGGCCTTGCCGTCCTCGGAGTAGCCCCACTCTTCCGGGTAGCCAAAGACATGGGCGCACTCCGCCTTCAGCACGCCGGCGAAGGACATGCGCAGCCACCCGGGCAGATGGCGCGACAACAGGTCGGCCAAGGTGCTCTTCCCCGTGCCGATCTTTCCCGAGAGGCCGATGATCCGCCCCATACGCACCGCCATGGTTTCGGGTCCGGTGGCCAATAAAAAAAGGCGCAGCAGGCTTATGCCTACCACGCCGTACACGGTGTAAAGAATTTGGGCAGCGATCTGCCGCGATTGGACGCTAAATTACCTCAAACAAACTTATTGACAAGGAATCAGACATTCGTGGTTTTTCCAGAATTGGACATGCACAGCCCCTGAAGCCACGCCTCCAGGCGGGCTTCGGACACCCGCCACCGGCCCTCGAAGAGCACGGCCGGAAGCCCGCGCAGGTCGATCCACTTACGCACCTTTTTGACGCCCACGCCGCGCCGGCCGCCGACAGACCCGCCGCGCGAGATGTAGTCGGCTATCTCATGCAGCCCGGTGAGCATTCCGCCGCTAGTAACCGGCCCGTGCATCAGCCACCCCCCGGCCGCGCCGGGCGGCCCGCTCGTGTTCACGTTCCATGTCCATGCCCGCCACGGCGCAAAACAGGGCCGTGGCCAGGGGATTGTCCTCCCAACGCGTGGCGCCAACGCCGGTGGAAAAAGACCCGTGCGTCCCGCCGGAACTGAACAACTGCACCGCCTGGGCCAGCCGTTCGTCGCCCAGTGTCAGAGTCTTTTCCTCGCGGGTGCGCTTGCGCACCAGTCCGGCCAGATGCTCAGGCCCGAACTCCGCGCCCATGGGCTGGTCTATGCGCAGGCGCGGCTGGCGCAGCTGCGCTGCCCGGCGGTTGTCGTCGCCCAACTGCAGGCGGTACGGGCCGTCCGGGGCCAGCCAGCGCTGCACCAGCAGGCGGCGGCCGACATCCCGGCAGGCCGCGAACACTGCCGCCATGTCGGCCATGGGCCTGCCATCCAGGTCCGTGGCGGCCTCCAGCACGTCCAGCCGCTTGCAGCCGAAGTCCGTGTCCTCGTGCAGGTGCTCGGCCACCACCACCAGGGCGGCCGGGTTGTGATAGGCGCTTCCTCCGGCCGCCGGCCAGCCGATACCGCCGAAGATGCGTCCGTACGTCTGCCCCCCACCCAAAGTCTTGCCGTCCTGGCCGGCCAGGGAGTACACGGCGCGGTCCAGGTGCGGAATGGAGACTATGCGTTTCATGACAAATCACACTCCGAGAAGTAGTTTTTCATGGCGAAGTCCCTGGCCAGCCGCATGTAGCCGTAGGCATGGGCCAGGTGGTCATCTCCCACCTTGTCGTACTCGTAGAGCAGGTTGCCGCTCTTATCGCGCCGCTCCTGCCGGCGCAGGGCCGCCAGATGCTTTGCCAGCATTTCCACCTCCGGGCACCTGGCCGGCAGCACGTCCCGCCCGCCGCGGATGGCCGCCGTGGCCTCGTCCAGGGCATACAGCCGGCTCACGTGCACCTCGCGCTTTGGCTGCTTCCACTGCGGCTCGCCGGGGCCCAGATAGCGGCACAGCCAGGCCCGTCCCGGCGCGTAGGCCTGGGCGAACTCCAGGGCCTTCTGGTACTCCGGCTGGGCGTCGATAACCGCCGTGGCCACGCCGAAGTCGGCCATCATGGCCCGCAGGCCGTCCCATGTGGCTTCCCCGCAGTACACCACCCGGCCATGGTCCGCCCCGGGCTCAGGCGCGGTGCCGACGACAACGTGCAGCCGGTGCGAGCCAACGTCCGCCCCCAGAAAGCAGGGCTCGCGGCTCCTGCGCCACATGGACCACTCCCGGCACAGGCCCAGCACCTCGTCCACGGTCAGGGCGTTCTCGCTGGCCACCCATGGCCGGCCCAACACCGTGTTCTCGAAGCGCTGCATGAGCATGGGGTTGCCGCTTTGCAGGGCCGTTTCGTAGGCGTCCAGGATGCTTTTGGGGCTCACGTAGCCGTCATGTACCCACAACTGGGTGTACTGCCAGCCGCTCCATTCGCTCTTGCCCGGGCAGGCCGGAACCCACAATCCATCGGCGATGTCCGGTTCGCCGTCGCACCCTGGCGTGGCCGTGCAGCGCCGCACCACCGTGCCATCCCGCCTGCGGTGCAGGCACTCCGGGAAGGTGCCCAGCAGATCCACGTACCGGCCGCAGCTCCGGCACTTCACCAGCCAATGCTTCTGGTCGCTCTGCGCGAAGTAGCTGTCGATGAGCTTGCCGGGCAGCGTCGGGTTGCTGGTCAGCTCGATGACCTTCACCTCGCTGTGCGCCTGACGCCCGCGCAACGCCTGCAGGTAGGCCGCGAAGTTCTCGTGGCCGCCCTCGTACAGGTCCACCTCGTCGAACTTGATCCAACTGGACGGGATGCCGAAGGCGCTGGACTCCGTCGCACCCAGGAAGTAGAACGGCACGCCGCACACCAGCTTCTGCTCAACGCTGTCCACGTCGTCCACGGCCAGTTCGTCCGGGTTCAGGTGGAAC
>CAZREY010000130.1:357-2074 GCA_964599015.1 uncultured Thiobacillus sp. | reverse complement strand
CGGGTTCACCTCTGCCCGCACAAAACCTCCCACCTTCTTGGCGTGCGGATGAAACCACATGGCCCCGATGAGGCCCTGGCGCCCCTGCCCGAAGCCGAATTTCGCGGCGTGCAGCAGGCGCAGCAGCCCCATCTTGCTCTTTCCCACCTGGGCGCAGGCCATCTCCACGCGCTGCGTATTCTTGTCGTTCAGTGGAGCTCGCTGGTACTCGTGACGCTCGCCCATGAAGCAGACGCCTTGCATGAGCCGAAGGCCCAGGCCCTTGTTGGCCCTGGTGGCCCAGCCGTACACCCCTCCTTCCGGCGGGGCCGGCCGGGCCGAAGCCGATTTTTTGGCGATGTCCACCAGCGACCCCACAAAGACATCCAACCCCGAAGGGCGTCCTCCACGCCGACCCTGCGCCGTGCTCATATGGCCTCCTGGCGCGCAGAAACTGCCCTAGAATCGACGTTCGCACCTTTACCCACACCTGCCATCGTCCAGACCATTTTGCGCCTCCATTTGCCGTATCTCATTGCGACCATTCCAGGAAAAACCTGGGAAATTTCTCGCGCCCACCTGATCGGTTCGCGCCGCCCACCCCCCGCGCGGCGATGGGTCCGCCCCCGCCCTGCCTCACTCCCCCCCGCCGGGGGCCGCCGACCGCCGCTGCTGGCCTCCCATCCAGCCGCCCGGCCGCGCCATCCAAGCGTCCCTTCACGCCGCGCCCCCGCCGGCGCCGGCCGCGCCATCATCAACCCCGCCCCCGCCGACCGGCCAGCCAGGCGGCAGGAGCTCCGGCAGCAGGGCCGGCCTGCCGTCCGCAGAACTATCGTTTTGCGAACAGCCTTCGCCGGCCGGCCCGACGCCCGCCGCACCGTGTCCGGGGAACCCGTTTGCACCGCCGGACACCGTTTGTCCGGCGTACCCTAGGCTGCCTTGAACAGCCACGCCGGGTAGCTGCAGCTGCAGCAGATCGGCCCCCGGGGCCGCGCGCATGGCCTGGATGAGCGCGCCCAGGTCGCCCAGCCGCGCCCAGACCCGCGGGCGCTCGGCCTCCGGAACGGCCTGCTCGATGATATCCACCATGGCCGCCACAATGCGTTGGACCATCTGGGCATCCACCAGCCCGCGCAGCACGCCGGCGCAGGCCTCGATGACCCGCAGGTGCTGGTTGCGGATGTCCAGCACCAGGCGGCCGGTGGACCCGCCCTTGCCGGCCAGGACCTGCAGCCGGCCCAGGGCGGCCATAGCCTCGCCGCTGTCGGCGCCGCCCTCCAGCCAGCCCTGCAACTGGTCCACCACCGCCAGCCAGCGGCCGGAGCGCTCCTGCTCCTCCTGCAGCTGGGCCAGCACGCCGGACAGGCTTACGGACACATCCCGCGCCGCCGCCGCCGCCGCGGCCCGCTTGGCCTTTTTTCCGCGCCCCAGCGCCCTGGAGAGGTGCGCCGCGTAGCTCGGCCCCTTGCCCAACCGGGCGGCAATTTGCGCCAGACTCAGGCCATCGGCCTGCCAGGCGCGCACCTGGTCCAGGTCCAGGCCCCGCTTATCGTGCTCGATGCTCATTGCCTGCCCCTTTGCCGCCCGCTCGGCGCTGTTTTGCGGGGTTTGTTGCTCAGTTTGCCGCACATATCAGGCTAATACCCCCGTTTTGCCCGCCGCTCGGCATCGATCCTCGCCAGCTCCTCCGGGCCGATGTCTGGCAGCTGCTCCTCGTCCGTGGCCGGCGGCTCGTCCA
>CAZREY010000130.1:0-347 GCA_964599015.1 uncultured Thiobacillus sp. | reverse complement strand
TCCAGCCATTTACGGCCGCGCAACACCTGGGCCAGCGTGAGCCCCGGCCACGCCACGCAGGCGGCCACAACCTCGCCGGCCTCCGGTAACTCCCCGCGCCGCTCCAGGCTGGCCCAATACCGTTCGGCCCTACTGCGCTCGCCGGGGTTCGGCGCCTCGCTCCAGACCTCTTCAGGAACTCGTAAGACTGCCTTTCCCCCCTGTGGGGGGTTGGGGGGATTTTCTGGAATTGAGCGTAGAGTAGAGGAGAGGTCTTCCTCTCCTCTACGAGGAGAGGGGCATGCTCCGAGCGTAGGGGCATGCTCCGAGCAGGAAGCCGCGCCATTACTTGGTTCCTGGGCAGTTTG
>CAZREY010000129.1:0-7360 GCA_964599015.1 uncultured Thiobacillus sp. | reverse complement strand
CATAGCGGTGCTCCTGAAAAAGGGATATGCAGCTCAAGTGCATAGGTGGGGGCATTGTCCCCATGGACAAGCCCCGCGTCAATGAAAGGCCCGGCGGCAATCAGGGGGATACGGGCACCTGGGCCAGCCCCAGGTTTTCGGCAAAACCGAACAGGATGTTCATGTTCTGCACCGCCTGGCCCGCCGCCCCCTTCACCAGGTTGTCGATCACCGACAGCACGACCACCGTGTCGCCACCCTGGGGCCGGTGCACGGCAATGCGGCACAGATTGGAGGCCCGCACGGAACGGGTTTCGGGATGGGACTTGGCGGGCAGCACGTCGACGAAATACTCGTTGGCGTAGCGCTGCTCGAACAGGGCCTGGAGGTCCACGTCCTTGGTCAGCCTGGCATACAGGGTGGCATGGATGCCCCGGATGAGGGGGGTCAGGTGGGGCACGAAGGTCAGGCCCACGTCATGTCCCGCCATGCGGGCCAGGCCCTGGCGGATCTCCGGCTGGTGGCGGTGGCCCTGGACCGCATAGGCCTTGAAGTTGTCGCTGGCCTCGGGAAACAGGGTGTGCACCTCTGCCTTGCGGCCGGCGCCGGATACGCCGGACTTGCAGTCCGCCACCATCCAGGAGGTGTCGATGACCCCCGCCTCCACCAAGGGCAGGAAACCCAGTTGCACCGCAGTGGGGTAGCAGCCGGGGTTGGCGATGAGGCGAGCGCCCTTCACCTTGTCCCGGTTGATTTCCGGCAGGCCGTACACGGCCTCGGCCACCAGGTCCGGGCAGGCGTGCTCCATGCCGTACCACTTGGCCCAAACGCCGATGTCCTGGATGCGAAAATCGGCGGCCAGGTCGATGACCTTCACGCCGGCGTCCAGGAGTTCGCGGGTCTGCTGCATGGCCACGCCATTGGGAGTGGCGAAGAACACCACGTCGCAGGACTTGAGGGGAGCCTCCTCCGGCGTGGCGAAGGCCAGTGACACCCGGCCCCGCAGGGAGGGGAACATGTCGGCCACGGGCATGCCCGCCTCCTTGCGGGAGGTGATGGCGGTGAGTTCCACTTCCGGGTGCTGGCACAGCAGGCGCAGGAGTTCCACTCCCGTGTAGCCGGTGCCGCCGACGATGCCTACCTTGATCATGCTGTAACTCCTCTGAAATCTATTCAGCTAATAAAAAAGCCGCCCGGAGGCGGCTCTTTCGCGGTGTTGCTTACATCCAAACCATGGATTAGCGCTTGGAGAACTGCTTGCGACGGCGCGCCTTGTGCAGACCGACCTTCTTGCGCTCCACCTCGCGGGCATCGCGGGTCACCAGACCGGCGCGCTTCAGGTCGCCCTTCAGGGCGGCATCGTACTCGATCAGGGCGCGAGTGATGCCGTGGCGCACGGCGCCGGCCTGGCCGGACTCACCGCCGCCGCTCACGTTCACCATGATGTCGAAGGTGTTGACACGCTCGGTCAGGGTCAGGGGCTGGCGCACGATCATGCGGCCGGTTTCACGGGCGAAGTACTCGTCCACGGGCTTGCCGTTGACGACGATGTTGCCGGAGCCGGCCTTGAGGAAGACGCGGGCCACGGAGCTCTTGCGGCGGCCGGTTCCGTAATAGTAGTTGCCGATCATGCTTGTTCCTTAGATTTCCAGGGTCTGGGGCTGCTGGGCGGTATGGGGATGCTCGGCGCCGGCGTAGACCTTCAGCTTCTTGATCATGGCGTAGCCCAGGGGACCCTTGGGCAGCATGCCCTTCACGGCCTTCTCCAGGGCGCGGCCGGGGAAGCGCGCCTGCATCTTGTCGAAGTTGGTCTCGTAGATGCCGCCGGGGAAGCCGGAGTGGCGGAAGTACTTCTTGTCTTCGCCCTTGTTGCCGGTGACGCGCAGCTTGTCCACGTTCACCACGACGATGTAGTCGCCGGTGTCCACGTGGGGGGTATAGATGGCCTTGTGCTTGCCGCGCAGACGGCGGGCGATCTCGGAGGCCAGACGGCCCAGCACCTTGTCGGTGCCGTCCACCAGATACCAGCCGTGCTGTACCTCGTGGGGCTTGGCGGAGAAGGTTTTCATGTCGTGTTCCAAATAGGGGGACTACGGAAAGCGCGTGATTTTATGGGTTTCATCCGCGCCCTGTCAAACCGGACTTTCACCCGCAACCGTCCGCCGCGATAATCCGGCCATGACCCTTTCCTGGCTGATCACCAACTTCATAGCTGCCTTTCTGCTTCCGCCACTGAACCTGCTTGTCATGGCCGGAGCCGGCATCATGCTGCTCAGGCGCAGGCCACGGCTGGGCAAGGGGCTCCTGGTGGCTAGCCTGGCGGGACTCTGGCTGCTGTCCACGCCCATCGTGGCGGAAAAATTCCTGAACAGTCTGGCCCCCTCCCCCGTGCCCCTCACGGGCCGGGAGGCGGACGCCATCGTCATCCTGGGGGGCGGCCGCATCAAACACTCGCTGGAATATGGCGGCGACACGGTGAAGCACTTCACTCTGGAACGGTTGCGCTATGGCGCCCTCCTGGCCCGCCGGCTGGGCAAGCCCATTCTGGTTACCGGCGGCGCGCCGGGTGGCGAAGCGATATCCGAAGGCGAGATCATGGACGCAGTGCTGCGGGATGAATACCGGATGCCGGTGCGCTGGGTGGAGGTCCGCTCCCGCAATACCCGTGAAAATGCCCGCTTCTCGGCGGAGATACTGGCCCAGGTGGGCATCCGGCGCATCTATCTGGTGACCCATGCCTGGCACCTGGCCCGGGCCATACCGGAATTCGAGCAGGCGGGCCTCACGGTGATTCCCGCCGGCACCGGCTACAAACTCTACGGTGACCTGGAGTTGTTCGATTTCATCCCCAGC
This sequence comes from uncultured Thiobacillus sp., assembly GCA_964599015.1. GTDB lineage: Bacteria > Pseudomonadota > Gammaproteobacteria > Burkholderiales > Thiobacillaceae > PFJX01. The sequence continues at coordinate 4,528 of CAZREY010000129.1, read as the reverse complement.
ACCCCGGCCCTGCTGAACAGCTATCTTGCCAGTCACGAGTGGATTGGCCTGCTGTGGTACCGGCTGCGCAACCGATTACCCAACTGAAAGGAATAAACCATGAAAACCCGCGTCAAATGGGTCGAGAATGTCTGCTTCATGGCCGAATCCGGCAGCGGCCATGCCGTGGTCATGGACGGCGCCCCGGACATCGGCGGCAAGAACCTGGGCCCCCGTCCCATGGAGATGCTGCTCATGGGGGCCGGCGGCTGCACCTCGGTGGACGTGATCATGATCCTGCAGAAAAGCCGCCAGGACGTGGTGGACTGCGAGGTGGAGATTGACGCCGAGCGGGCCGAGGACCATCCCAAGGTGTTCACCCGGATCCACATGCACTTCACCGTCAAAGGCCGGGGCCTGAAGCCCGAGGTGGTGGACCGGGCCATCAAGCTGTCGGCTGAGAAGTACTGCTCCGCCAGCATCATCCTGGGCAAGACGGCCCAGATGACCCACGACTTCGAAATCGTGGAGGTTTGAAGCAGCCCGGCGGGCGCTATACCCCCGCCAGGATCATTTCCAGCGCCCTGGGTTTGGCCACGCCATAACCTTGGGCGTAATCCACGCCGATTGCCTTCAGGGTGGCGATCAGTTCCGGGGTTTCGGCATATTCGGCCACGGTTTCCATCCCCAGGGTCAACGCCACACTCTGAATCGCTTCCACGAAGGCACGATCCGCCCGGTCGCTGAGCAAATCCCGCACGAACGCCCCATCGATCTTGAGCACATGCACCGGCAAGGCCTTCAGATAGGCGAAGGAGGACATGCCGCTGCCGAAATCGTCCAGGGAAAAACGGCAGCCGGTGGCCTCCAACTCACGCATGAAACGCACACCACTGGACAACTGTGCGATGGCCGCGGTCTCGGTTATCTCGAAGGTCAGGCGGGAGGGCTCAACGCCGCTCTCCTCCAGCGCGCCCTTGATGAACTTGGGCATCTCCGGATCCTGCAATGACAATCCGGAAAGGTTGATGGCCAGGCGGATATCCGCGGCGTTTCCTCCGGCCGCGCCCAAGAAGGCCAGGGTCCGCCGGATGACCCACCGATCCATGAGGGTCATCAGGCCGAAACGCTCCGCCGGAGGAATGAAGGCGCCCGGTGACATCAACTCGCCATGTTTGTCCTGCATGCGCACCAGCACTTCGAAATATCGGCCGGCCTTGCCTTTCAGGGAGCGGATTTCCTGGGCGAAAAGCACCAGGCGCCCCGCCTCGATGGCGGTGCGCAGATCGCTGGCCAACAACACCTCCCGGTGTTTATCGTGGATATCCGTATTGCCTGCCGTGTAGACATGGGCCCGGTTGCGTCCCGCCTCCTTGGCGGCGTAACAGGCGATATCCGCGGCGGACAGGACTTCCGTCGCGGTCGTGGTTTCGGGATCAATCACCACGATGCCGATGGAAACCCCCACATCGAAGGCATTGTTGCCCCAGACGTAACGGAAGCCTCTGACCGTGTTGAGCAATTTGTCAGCGATGGCCCGCGACCTCTCCAAGGGACAGTTTTCCAGCAATACGCCGAACTCATCACCCCCCAGGCGAGCCAGGGTATCGTTCTTGCGCATCTGTTCGGCCAGCATGAAGGAAAGCTGCTTGAGCAACTCATCCCCGGCCACATGGCCACAGGTATCGTTGACGATCTTGAAGTTGTCCAGGTCCAGATACAGGACGGCATGACTCCGCCTGGCGGCCTGGGCGTCCTGCACCAGATCCTCCAGGCGACGCTCGAACTCCCGCCGCGATATCAGGCCGGTCAGCGCGTCATGCTTGATCTGCCAGGACATCTGCCTGGCCAGGCCCCGGGCTTCGGTCACGTCATGGAAAACCATGACCACGCCCACCAAACGCCCATCCTTGTCCAGGATGGGCGCCGCCGAATCCTGAATGGCGATCTCACCGCCACCCCGCACAGACAGATAAGCATCGGATTGGACGCTCACCTTCCGCCTCTGGGCACGACACAGGCCGACCGGGTGGGCCACGGGTGTCCGGGTTTCCTCGTCCATGATCACGACCACCACTTCCGCCGGCATCCCCAGCGCCTCGGAAAGGCGCCACCCCGTGAGCTTTTCGGCCATGGGATTCATGAAGGTCACATTGCCCTCCATGTCCGTCGTGATCACCGCGTCGCCAATGGAAGACAGGGTGATCCTGGCGCGCTCGTTCTCCGCGACAAGTCGTTCTTCCTCGGCCTTGAATCCGGTGATGTCGGTATGGGTGCCCAGCACCCGCAGGGCCCGTCCATCCGCGTCACGGATAGCCTGCCCCCGGGCAAGAACCCAGCGCCAGTTGCGGTTTGGGCCGCGTATGCGCATGACCGTCTCGAAGCGTGGTGCTTCATTGCGCAAATGGGCCTGGAACGCCGCCATCGCCTTGGCATGATCATCCGGATGGGTCAGTGCTTTCCAGGCCTCCGGCTCGGGCGGCAGGGTGGCCTCCGTAGAGCCCAGCATCTCGCTCATGCGCGAAGAGTGGTAGGTCTCCCCCGTCAGCAGATCCATGTCCCACACACCATCCTGGGCGCCCTGCACCGCGAGGCGAAAGCGCCCCTCGCTGGCCCGTAAATCCTGGAGGAAGGACTGCTGTACCAGGAAACGTCGTTCCAGCCAGCGGCCAATCCAGTTGATGCCCAGCATGCCAAACAGCCAGACCGCCAGATGGAACAAGCCCAGATCAAGACTGGCTCGATCATGGGCCTGGCCAAGGGCATCCGTGTGCAGCTGCATGTCATTCCAGACCCATGAGCCCCACACGGCCAGCGTCCAGAACAATGAGCCCGTCCATACCATCTTGGCGTGGTCGCGCGAGGTCATTGCTTCTCCCTGAGGTTGAGGGTGGGGTTACCTGTCCAACTCAAGCCACTCCATGGCCAGGCCCGGGTCGTCGAACACCCGTACCTCGCCGTCCACGATGAGCCGGTTCAGCCAGGCGATCCACACCATCCACTCGTCCGTGGTCACCACGGCAATCCTGCGGAAGTCGTAGCGGTGGTCCCGGGAAAACCTGATCTCCTCCCAGGCCACGTCGAGGGTGTAGCCGGCCATGTCGCGCAGGTCCAGGAGCAGGTTCACCCCCCCCTGGAACTGGAGGTTGTAGAGCACGTACTGCTCGAAGTCCTTGTAGTCCGCCAGGGTGAACTCCCCCATGACGGAGACGCTGATGAGGTTGCCTTGCACCGCGGTAGTGATCATTTCCTGTCCCCCAAGCTGAGTTGCGCCGCCCAGATGCCGGCGGCCACGATCACGGTCATGCCGATCCAGGCATCGATGGGCATATTCTCATCGAAAAACCAGGTCTCCAGTAAGGCGCTGAACACCACGGTGCTGAAGGCGAAGCTGGCTACCAGGGCGGTGCGGCCGGTGCGGTAGGCCCGGGTCATGGCCAATTGCCCCAGGGTGGCCAGCAGGCCCAGCAGCATCAACCAGGGCATATTATCCAGGTGCAGCTCGTGCCAGCCGGTGGCCGTGGCCAGGGCCCCCGCCCCCACCACGCAGACGGCGGAGAACCAGAACACCGTGCGCCACTCGGGCTCCTGCAGACGGCCCAGCTTGCGCACGTGGATGTAGGCGAAGGCCGCCATCACGCCGGAGAACAGGCCGATGAGGCCCGCGCCCAGATCCGCCGGAGGCGCGTCCCAGGGATGCAGCAGCAGGGCCACACCCAGGAACCCCAGGGCCACCGACGCATATTGCAGCGGACTGGGCCGCTCCTTGAGCTGCCAGGGCATGAGCAGGGCCAGGAACAGGGGCGAGGCGTAGTTCAGGGTCACGGCCATGGACATGGGCAGGCGCACCAGGGCGTGGAAGAAGGTGGCCAGGGCCAGGAAGCCCACCAGGCCCCGGCGCAGGTGCAGGCCCAGGTGTTCCCCCGCCAGCACGCCCGCCCCCGCTCCGCGATGCCGCCACAGCAGGGGCACGGCGATAAGCAGGAAGGCGAACACGGAGCGGTAGAACACCAGCTCCGCCCCCGTGAACCAGTGGGCGGACTGCTTCACCACCCCGCTCATGAGGGCGAAGCACAGGCCGGCCACCAGCATCCAGGCGGAACCCAAGGTCCTGATTCCTCAGCCTGTGCTCAATCGACGCTCAGTCGGCAGTCTCGGGGGGCAGGCGGGGCACGGCCTCCACCAGGGGGGGCTGGCCCAGTTCCCTGTCGGCATCGGCGGCCTGGAGGTCGCGGAACTTGCGGGCGGTGACCAGCACCCGGGATTCCAGGGAGGCCACGGCCTTGTTGTAGGCCTCCGTGGCCTGGCCCAGGTTCTTGCCCACGCTGGTCCAGTGGCCCGCCAGCACCGCCAGGCGCTCGTGGAGTTCCTTGCCCAGGGCCGATATCTGGCGGGCGTTGTCCGCCAGGGCCTCCTGGCGCCAGCCGTAGTACACGGCCTTCAGCAGGGCCAGCAGGGTGGTGGGGGTGGCCAGGATCACCTTCTTCTCGCTGGCGAATTCGATGAGTTCCGGGTCCTCCTGGAGGGCGGCGCTGAAGAAGGCCTCGCC
>CAZREY010000128.1:0-7361 GCA_964599015.1 uncultured Thiobacillus sp. | reverse complement strand
TGGAATCGCCGCGCCAGTAGGCCCCGGCCACCTTCATGAGCTTGAAGGCCTTGAGCTTGCCCGTGGAGGGCACGTGGGGGCCCCGGCACAGGTCTATGAAGTCCCCTTCGCGATACAGCGAGATGGTCTGGCCGGCGGGAATGGAGGCGATGATCTCCGCCTTGTAGGCCTCGCCCATGGACTTGAAGAAATCCACGGCCGCATCCCGGTCCCACTCCTCCCGGGTCACGGGAATGTCCTTCTTGGCCAGCTCCGCCATGCGTTTCTCAATGGCCTCCAAATCCTCGGGCGTGAAGGGGCGCTTGAAGGAGAAGTCGTAATAGAAGCCGTCCTCGATGACCGGGCCGATGGTCACCTGGGCATCGGGAAACAGTTCCTTCACCGCGTAGGCCAGCAGGTGGGCGGTGGAATGGCGGATCAGATCCAGGCCGTCGGCGTCCTTGTCGGTGACGATGGCCAGATCAGAATCGGCCTCGATGCGATGGGAGGTATCCACCAGGGCGCCGTTCACCTTGCCGGCCAGGGCGGCCCGGGCCAGGCCGGCGCCGATGCTGGCGGCCACCTCGGCCACGGTCACCGGGTTGTCGAAACTCCTCACGGAACCATCGGGCAATTTGATCTGGGGCATGCTGCGCTCCGGAAATGCTTATTCAAGGCAAAAAAAAAGTGCGGATTGGCCGCACTTTTTCTCAGGACATAACAAGACAAAGGCTCAACCCGTGTGGGAAATCCGTTCGGTCAAGCAAGTTCGAAAAGCCATCCTGTTTACTCCTGCTGTTGTCTGGTAGGCGCGATTGGACTCGAACCAACGACCCCCACCATGTCAAGGTGGTGCTCTAACCAGCTGAGCTACGCGCCTAAGGTCGGGGCGAATTCTAGCGGCCTTCCCGAGGCGGGGCAATCTCCCATGTCTTAGAATGTGCGGCTTCCTTGCACTCATACGCACCCACTCGCGCCCATGCCCCGCCAGATCCTCGTCACTTCCGCCCTCCCCTACGCCAACGGCTCCATCCACCTGGGCCACCTGGTGGAATACATCCAGACCGACATCTGGGTGCGCTTCCAGAAGATGCGGGGCAACCATTGCATCTATTGCTGCGCCGACGATACCCACGGCACCCCCATCATGCTGCGGGCGGAGAAGGAAGGCATCACGCCGGATGAGCTGGTGGACCGGGTGTGGCACGAGCACAAGCGGGACTTCGACGGTTTCCTGGTGGGCTTCGACAACTACTATTCCACCAACACGCCGGAGACCCGCCACTACGCCGACACCATCTACACCCGCCTGCGGGATGCGGGCCTCATCGAGGTGCGGTCCATCGAGCAGTTCTACGATCCGGTCAAGGAGATGTTCCTGCCGGATCGCTTCATCAAGGGCGAATGCCCCAAGTGCCACGCCAAGGACCAGTACGGCGACTCCTGCGAGGTGTGCGGCGCGGCCTACCTGCCCACGGAACTGATCAACCCGTTTTCCGCCGTGTCCGGCGCCGCGCCGGTGCGCAAGGAATCGGACCACTACTTCTTCAAGCTCTCCGACCCCCGCTGCGCCGACTTTCTGCGGGGCTGGATCGTGCCGCCCCAGGTCCAGGCGGAGGCGGCCAACAAGCTGAATGAATGGCTGGAAGGCGGCCTGTCGGACTGGGACATCTCCCGGGACGCGCCCTACTTCGGCTTCGAGATCCCCGATGCCCCGGGCAAGTACTACTACGTGTGGCTGGACGCCCCCATCGGCTACATGGGCAGCTTCCAGAACTATTGCGACAAGCACGGCCTGGATTTCGACGCCTTCTGGAAACCGGATTCCACCGCCGAGGTGTATCACTTCATCGGCAAGGACATCCTCTACTTCCATGCCCTGTTCTGGCCGGCGGAACTGCACCATGCCGGCTTCCGCACCCCCACGGGCGTGTTCTGCCACGGCTTCCTCACGGTGAACGGCACCAAGATGTCCAAGTCCCGGGGCACCTTCATCACCGCCGAAAGCTACCTGAAGCACCTGAATCCGGAATGGCTGCGCTATTACTACGCCGCCAAGCTGAACGGCACCATGGAAGACATCGACCTGAACCTGGAGGACTTCGCCGCCCGGGTGAATGCCGATCTGGTGGGCAAGTTCGTGAACATCGCCAGCCGCTGTGCCGGCTTCATCACCAAGCGCTTTGACGGCAAGCTGGGAGAATGCGACTCCCAGGCCACCACCGAGTTCGAATCGGCCTTCAAGGAGGGTGAGATTGCCGCCAGCTACGAAGCCCGTGACTTCGGCCGCGCCATCCGGGAAGTCATGCGCCTGGCCGACGTGGCCAACGTCTACATCGCCGACAAGAAGCCCTGGGAGATGGCCAAGCAGGAAGGCCGGGACGCGGAATTGCACCGGGTATGCACCACGGCCCTGACCCTGTTCCGCGACTTGACCCTATACCTCAAGCCCGTGCTACCCAAGCTCGCCGAGGAAGTGGAAGCGTTCCTGAATATTCCCGCCCTGGCCTGGGGTGATATCTGGTCGCCCCTGCCAGCAGGCCACGCCATCAACCCCTACCAGCATTTGATGACCCGCATCGACCCCAAGAAAATCGAGGCCATGGTGGAAGAAAACAAACAGACCCTGGCGCCCGCCCCGGAGCCGGCCCCCGTGCGCCATGCCGAACGCCAGCAGCACGAGACCCAGGCGGAAGCCGCAGCCTCCCCCTGGGAACCCTTCATCAGCATCGACGACTTCACCAGGATCGACCTGCGGGTGGCCCGCATCGCCAACGCCGAGCATGTGGAAGGCGCGGACAAGCTGCTGAAGCTCACCCTGGATCTGGGCACCGAGACCCGCACCGTCCTCGCCGGCATCAAGTCCGCCTACGCGCCTGAAACCCTGGTGGGCCGTCTCACGGTGATGGTGGCCAACCTGGCGCCCCGCAAGATGAAGTTCGGCATGAGCGAGGGCATGGTGCTGGCCGCCTCCGACGAACGGGACGGCCCCTTCCTGCTGGCGCCGGATTCCGGCGCCCAGCCGGGCATGCGCATCAAGTAGGCATGCCATGAAGACCACCCACCATCTGCGCATCAGCGGCCGGGTCCAGGGGGTGTGGTACCGGGAATCCATGCGCCAGGAGGCGGAACGCCTGGGGGTGGCCGGCTGGGTGCGCAACACCGGGGATGGGGCGGTGGAAGCACTGGAGCAGGGTGAAGAGCAGGCTGTGGAGGCCCTCATCGCCTGGGCCTGGGCAGGGCCGCCGGGGGCCCGGGTGGATGCCATCGAGACCACGCCCGGCGAAGGCAGTTTCAGCGGCTTCGCGCGGCTGCCCTCCGTCTGAGCACCCGATGTAGCCGAACTGGTCTTGGCGACCTCCTCCGGACTACTGCCCTGTTCTATTTCCTCGCCGCCAGGCCGAGGCAGAAATTAGCCACCAGCCGGTCGCCGGTTTCCACCAGGTCGAAGCTGTCCGGGTCCAGCAGCCAATTGCGGATCAGACCGTCCACCAGGGCATAGAGGCCGACGGCCGTGCGCTCGATGTCCACGTCCCCGGGCAGTTGGCCCTTCTCCACCGCGTGGCGCAGGTTTTCCTCCATGTCCCGCAGGCAGTGGCGGCGGCTTTCCCTTTGCCGTTCCAGCATCTCCGCCATATCGCCCACGAACTCGCACTTGAAGCTGAAGATCTCGAACACCCGGCGGGAGCGGGGGTCCTGGGCCACCTGCTTGAGCACGCCATGGGCCGACTCCCGCATCTTGGCCAGGGGATCCGTCAGGGCGATGTCCGCCAGGGCCTGGTGCATGGCCTCCAGGGGCAGGTGCACCCGGTCGTTCATGGCCTGGAGCAAGGCCGCCTTGTTGTCGAAGTGCCAGTAGATGGCACCCCTGGTCACACCGGCGGCGGCTGCGATCTCCGCCAGGGTAGTGTGGCCCACGCCTTTCTCGCGGAAGACCTGTTCCGCCGTGTCCAGAATCAGCGTGCGGGTCTCCTGGGCGTCTTCCTTGGTTCTGCGTACCATGCGTCAACCGGGTAAGGGATTTCCCGGGATGTTAAACCAAATCCCTTATTTACATACATTCACGAACGTATGTATATTCGCCGGCAAATCGCCCAAGTACCCCGGAGGCCCATGAACCGCGCCCACCTCATCGCCCTGCTGTTTCCTATCGGTCTGGCCGCCTGCGGCCAGGATGCCTCCAAGCAGGCGGGCCCACCCGGCGGCGGCATGCCCCCGGCCGAGGTGGAAGTGATCACGGTGGCCCCCGGCACCGTGCCCCAGACCGTTGAGGTGCCGGGCCGCCTGACGGCGGTGCGGGTGGCCCAGGTGCGGGCCCGGGTGGAGGGCATCCTGGAAAAGCGGGAATACACCGAGGGCGGCGAGGTGAAGGCGGGCCAGGTGCTGTTCCGCATCGACCCCCGTACCCTGGCCGCCAACGCGGAATCCGCCCGGGCGACCCTGGCCCGGGCCAGGGCCAGTGCCCTCATCGCCGGCCAGAACCTGGAACGCATGCAGGCCCTGAAGGACACCAAGGCCATCGCCAGGCAGGAATACGACCAGGCCGTGGCCGCCAAGGCCCAGGCCGATGCCGACGCCGCCGCCGCCCAGGCCACCCTGACCCAGGCGGAGATCAACCTCTCCTACGCCACGGTCACCGCCCCCATCTCGGGACGCATCGGCCGGGCCCTGGTGACGGAAGGCGCCCTGGTGGGCAAGGGCGAGGCCACCCACCTGGCCACCATCGAGCAGTACGACCCCATCTGGGTGGACTTTTCCCAGTCCAGCGCCGAGTTCATCCGTCTGCGTGAGTCCCTCAAGAGCGGCGCGGCCAAGGCCAGCAAGGCCCCCCTCAAGGTTGTCCTGGAGACCGGCCGCGAATATGCCCGGCCGGGCAGGCTGCTGTTCAACGACCTGGCCGTGGACCCGGCCACCGGCTCCGTGGGCCTGCGGGCCGAATTCGCCAACCCGGGCCGGGAGCTGCTGCCGGGCCAGTTCGTCACCGTGCGCCTGCCGGTGGCCCAGGCGGAGAACGTCATCGTCGTGCCCCAGAAGGCGGTGCAGGTGTCGCCCCAGGGGCAGGTGGTGATGCTGGTGAGCCCGGAAGGCACGGTGGCGCCCCAGCCGGTGAAGACCGGTGGCCTGTCCGGACCCGACTGGATCATCACCGAAGGCTTGAAGGGCGGCGAGCAGGTCATCGTTAACGGTCTGCAGAAGGCGCGGCCCGGGGCGCCGGTGAAGGCAGTGAATCTGGGGACTGGGAAGTAGGAAATAGGAAAACCGCCCCCCTCCACTACCCACTTGCCACTACCGACTCCCCATCATGCTGCCCCGCTTCTTCATCGACCGCCCCATCTTCGCCTGGGTCATCGCCCTGGCCATCATCCTGGCCGGCATCCTGGTGTTTCCCAAGCTGCCCGTGTCCCAGTACCCGGAGGTGGCGCCGCCGGCCCTGCAGATCACCGCCGTCTATCCCGGCGCCAGCGCCCAGGTGGTGGAGGACACCGTCACCACCCTCATCGAGCAGGAGATGAACGGCATCGAAAACCTCCTGTACATGGAGTCCAACAGCGACGCCAGCGGCACCCTGACCCTGACCATGACCTTCACCACGGGCACGGACCTGGACATCGCCTCGGTGGAGGCCCAGAACCGCATCAAGCGGGTGGAGGCCCGGCTGCCGGAGGAGGTGCGCCGCCAGGGCATCACGGTGGTGAAGTCCCGGCGCAACTTCCTCATGTTCCTGACCGTGTTCTCGCCGGACAAGAGCCGGGACGCCGTGGACCTGGGCAGCTTCACCGCCGCCAATGTGCTCAACAACGTGCGCCAGGTGCCCGGCGTGGGGGAGGCCCAGCTTTTCGGCACGGAATACGCCATGCGCATCTGGCTGGACCCCCTGAAGCTGGCCAGCTTCAACATGAGCCCGGGCCAAGCCCTGGCAGCCGTCCAGGCCCAGAACGTGCAGCTGGCCACGGGCGAGCTGGGCCAGGTGCCCGCCGTGAAGGGCCAGGAACTGGCGGCCACGGTCATCACCCAGGGGCGCCTGGCCACACCCGAGGAATTCGGCGACATCCTGCTGCGCACGGACAGCACCGGCGCCGCCGTGCGCCTGAAGGACGTGGCCCGGGTGGAACTGGGGGCCCAGGACTACACCGTGCGGGCCCGACTCAACGGTCAGCCCACGGCCGCCATCGGCATCAAGCTGGCCCCCGGCAGCAACGCCCTGGAGACCTCCGCGGCGGTGAAGGCCCGCATGGAGGAGCTGGCCAAGTACTTCCCCAAGGGCGTGAGCTGGGACGTGCCCTACGACACCTCCCGCTTCGTGGAAATCTCCATCCGCGAGGTGGTGAAGACCCTGGCGGAGGCCTTCCTGCTGGTGTTCCTGGTGATGTGGCTGTTCCTGGGCAAGCTCAGGGCCGCCTTCATCCCCGCCGTGGTGGTGCCCGTGTCCCTCATCGGCACCCTGGTGGGCCTGTACCTGCTGGGCTACTCCATCAACGTGCTGTCCCTGTTCGCCATGGTGCTGGCCATCGGCATCGTGGTGGACGACGCCATCGTGGTGGTGGAAAACGTGGAACGCATCATGTCCAGGGAAGGCCTGGCCGCCCGGGAGGCCACCTCCAAGGCCATGGGCCAGATCTTCGGTGCCATCGTGGGCATCACCGTGGTGCTGTCGGCGGTGTTCATCCCCATGGCCTTCTTCGGCGGCTCGGTGGGGGCCATCTACCGCCAGTTCTCGGTGACCCTGGTGATCACCATGCTGTTCTCGGCCCTGATGGCCATTTCCCTCACCCCGGCCATGTGCGCCACCCTGTTCAAGGGCCTGGACCAGGACAAGCTGGCCCACCCCAAGGGACTGTTCGGCTGGTTCCACGACTTCTTCGAACGCACCACCGGCGGCTACATGAAGGGCGTGGGCGCCGTGGTGAAGCGGCCCCTGCGCATGTTCGGCCTGTTCCTGGCCATCGTCGCCGCCACCGGGTGGCTGGTGGCCAAACTGCCCACGGGCTTCCTGCCGGACGAGGACCAGGGCTACCTCATCAGCATCGTGCAACTGCCCTCCGGCGCCACCCAGGAACGCACGGAGCAGGTCCTGGCCCAGATGGAGCAGTACTACCTGAAGCAGCCGGAAGTGGCCAAGGTGGTGGGCGTGCTGGGCTTCTCCTTCTTCGGCAAGGGCCAGGACGCGGCCATCGCCTTCGTGCGCTTCAAGGACTGGGACGAGCGCACCTCGCCCGACGCCCACGCCCTGAACATCGTGCAGCGGGCCAACATGACCCTGTTCGGCATCAAGCAGGCCCTCATCTTCGCCCTCAACCCGCCCCCCATTCCCGAACTGGCGGCGGTGGGCGGCTTCGACTTCCGGCTCCAGGACCGTTCCGGCCAGGGCCGTGAAAAGCTCA
>CAZREY010000127.1:0-7373 GCA_964599015.1 uncultured Thiobacillus sp. | reverse complement strand
CCCTCGAGGATGGTGAGATCGCCGATGTGGTAACCGAAGGTCAGCATGCTGGCCAGGCCGGCGGGGTCCACCTCTATGGCGTCGAGCCATGGGGCCAGGGCCTTCACCTCGCAGGCGATGTGCAGGGCGCCGGGACGGTGGTGGCAATAGTGGCGGTTGGCGCCGAAGCGGTCACCGACCCAGTGCAGCACCCGGGCGCGGCGGTCCCACACGGCGACGTCGTAGCGGCCGTTGAGGTGTTGCAGGCGTTCCGCGCCCCCCCGGAGGAAGCGGTCCAGCAGGGCATGGCAGAGTGCCTCGCCGTCGGCGCCCTGGAGATCGTCGTCGAAGAGGTTGCCGTAGACGGCCAGGACGTGGCCTTCGGTGACCAGGAGGCGGGGCCCCTCGCAGACCGCGGGGTGGTAGACGCAGGCCAGGTGGAAGCCCGGCTCGGAGAAGGTCTCCTGGACGTGCTCGGGGTGGTGGCGCAGCAGCTCAAGGCCCTGTTGCCAATGCCGCTGGGCGTCTGCCTCGGCGGGGTGGTGAACGCTGCATACGATGCCGGGCATGCCGTGTCTCCCTATCTGCCGAGGCGCAGCTTGCTGCGCCATTTGGCGGATTCTGTTTTCAGGCTTTCCATGGGCAGGAAGAGAAAGCCTGCCGCGTAGGTTCCGCCGCCGACCAGGCTCATGAGCATTGCATACAGGCCTGGGGAATGCCGGGCATAGGTCGATGGAAAGAGCGCGTCGGCAATCCACATCGCGGTCAGCATGAGGCCGCTCAACAGCATGGCCGGCCGGATGGCGGCAACCAGGCTTTGCACCGAGCCTTTCAGCTCGTGCCCGGCGATAAGCATCAGGCTGGTGTTGAAGAATATCGCCATGGCAAAGGATGCCCATGCCAGGCCCACCAGACCCCATTGCAGGCCGTAAAAGGCACCGGCAATCAACAGCAGCCAGGCGACGATGTTGAGTTTGATCTCCGCGGACATGCGATTGCGCGCTTCGATGACGGCCCCCGAGGGGTTGCCGATGCATTTGAAGAAGCCACCCAGGGCCAGGACCGCCAGCGGTTCGGCCGAGGCCAGCCATTTCTCGCCATAGATGAAATGGATGCCCGGTTCGGCCAGCCACCACGCAAGTATGAAGAGCGGATAGGTGTAGGTCGTGACCAGCGTGATGGTGCGGTAATAGATGTACCGGGATTTGTCGAGGTTGTCCTGCTCGGCGGCGAGGGCACGGAACACGGCCTGGTAGGGGGCGGTGCCAACGATATGCATGGGCATGTTCGCCAGCGAGGATGCGCGCTTGTACAGGCCGACATCGGCGGGGCCGTTGAGTTTGCTGAGGATCAGCATCAACGATTGGCCCCGGAAGTGCTCGATCAGGCTGTTGGTGGCGACCTTGGCGCCATACCCCCCGATTTCATGGGCGATTTTCCGATCCCATGCGAGGCCGTATCTGTGCCTGACCCGGATGTTGAGCATGAGGGCGTTGAGAGTGGCGCCGACCAGCCCGCCGATCACCAGGCTCCAGGGGCCGTATCCCAGCCAGGCCAGGGTGATGGAGGCGGTGCTGCTGGCAGTCAATGTGGCCAGGCCGATGAGGGTCATGGCCCGGAAGCGCATTTCCCGGTGCAGCCGGGCGCCGGGCAGGGATGCGAACGGACGGATGAAGAAGCTGAGTCCGGATACCAGCAGCAGGGATTGGTAGATGGGGTCGCCGAAAAATTCCGCGAAGGGGTCGGATACCAGCACGAAAAACAGATATATGGCGGTGCTGATGCTGAACTGCATCGTGAACATGACATCGAAGTGCCGCTGCTCCACCTGCTTGGCGCGGACCAGGGCCTGGCCCATGCCGGCACCGGAGAAATAGCCGGCCAGGCCTGTGAGGATGCCGACGGTGGTGACCAGTCCGAAATGCTCCGGCATGAGAAGGCGGGCCAGGACGATGCTCACCGCGAAATTGAGCATCTCGGTGCTGAACTTGCCCGCGAATACCCAGGCCGTCCCCTGGCGGATCTTCGTGCCCAGGTTGCTCATGCGGTTCTTAGGGCGGAGAAGCGGTTGGCCAGGTCATTGCATACACGGCGGACTTCGGGGGCTATGTCGGCTTGGGGCGATTTGCGGATCGACGCGGCATGGATGTAGCGGCTGACCCAGGGTGACCAGCCGGGCATGGCAAGGAAATCGAACACGCCTCGCAAGGCGGGCTGGGGAGCGGACACCAGGTCTTCGTAAAACATCAGTTTCACGCGCGGGTCCCGTTCCAGCCCTTGCTCAAAGAACAGGATGTTCCGGTAGTACCACATCAGCGCAGCCGCGCTCGGCTCGTTGATATCGGGGTGGTCGCATCGGCGCAGGATTTCCTGGGTTTCGTCCGACATGCCCCGGCCGCGCCATCCCGCGGCACTCTTGTCCCGCGCCAGCCGGTGCAACTGGCCTGAGAAATTGCCGAAGGAGCGTATCGCGGAGTTCACGGTGTCTTCGTATGACCGCACGATCCACAATGCCTTGGACGGCGCGAATTCGTCCAGAAGCGACTTGATCTGATCGAGTTCGCACAATGACTTGATGACGAAATAGGGCGCCGGCGAGTTTCGGGCCAGGGTGTGGATCACTTCCCGTGGGCGCATTTCATAGTTGTCGAAAGCCCGGGGATCCGTCTCGTGATAGACATCGGTGTGTCTTTCCCACTCCAGCGTTTCCATCAGCATGTTGGTGCCGGAACGCTGCATGCCGGCGACGAAGACGTGGGTGCGCGGCAACGGTTGGCCCATGTGCTGCAGCAAGGATTTCCAATGGCGCCATGCCCGCCTTTCCAGGCGTTCGCGCAGGGATCTCCTGTCCTTGCCCGTGGACGGCTTGATGGGGGGGGTACTCTGATTCATGGTCGTCAACGATGGCGCTTGTATCGAAGGCTGGGCCACCTTGCGGCTCAGATCCGCCTGGGGCTGGCGGCGCGCATCTCCGGTAATGCGCTGCGCGCCTCATTCCCGGTGGATTGGGACGGATTGGGCGCCAGGCCCTCGGCGATGTGCTGTTTCACCAGATGGTCCAGGATCACCATGATCGCCACCAGGTGCCAGTAATAATCGAAGTAAGCCAACCCCAGGAAGGCGCCGCAGGCGGCGAATCCGATCAGACTGACCTGGGTCATGGCGGCGAGGTCATGGGCCCATTTCAACTCCGGCAGCGATTTTGTGCGACGAATGATGGAACTGCCCCGTAGCCAGGTGAACCCCATGATCGTCATGTAAAGGCCAAAACCGATGAAACCGTGCTCGCCCATGATCTCGAAATACACGCTATGCACGTCGTGGACACGGAATGGCTCCGGGGCGTATTGGCGGAATACCGGGGCACGGAACATTTCGATGCCCCCACCGGTAATGCGGTGCGTGGCAACGTTGAAGGCGGTATGCCAGGCGTTGATCCTGCCCAGCGCGGATTCGTCTTCCTGGTAATTCTTCGTGGTCTGCATGCGGTCATACCATTCCTGAGGCATGATCGCCGCGATGGCGCCCACGGCGATGGTGATCAACAGGGCGGTCATGAATTTGTTGCGGCTCTTGAGCCAGAGGAACACGCCCATGGCCAGCATGCCCACCAGGGCACCTCGGGACTGGCTGCCGATGGCGGCAATGGCGGTAAGCAGCATGGCGCCGGCCAGACCGGTTTTCAGCCAGGGGCGCTGTTCCTGCAAGTGCAGAAAGCGGATCAGTGGAATGGTCATGACCAGGGCCAGCGCCATTTCATTGTTGCCGCCGATGAACGTGCCAAACGGCCCCTGCACGCGGTACACGCCGCCATGCAGGATGGTGAAGATGCCTCCCTTGACGCCATAGAAACCCAGCGACAGCGCGATCATCCAGACCACGCCGTGCAAACGTTCCCTATTGGAGATCACCATGATGGTGACAAAGGTCATCAGTTGGATCTTGAAGATCTTGACCCAGCCTTCCCATGCAAGATCGGGAAAAAACGCGAAGTACGTGGTGATGAGCATCCAGATCAGCAACACCACGATCAGGACCGTCTCCCGCGTCCAGAGGATGCGCTTGGGTTCCTTGCTGAACAGCAGGCCCATCAGGGTGGCGATGGCGATGGTGTAGGCCCACGGGAAGGTCATGGCGAAACCGTAGGCCAGCCGGTGTGGGTTCATGTAGCTGATCCAGCACCAGAGATAGATGCCGACTTGCGGACGCCGCAGCACCATGGGCAGGAACCCAAAAATCACGGCCGCGACGAATAGGTCTCTCATGCCTGGCTTTCCGGAGAGCCGCTGGATGGGAACCAGGTCACGCGGCGGTCAAGGTGCTTGAGCAAGCCGTTTTTCAACAGCCGATCCACTTGGCGTTCATGGCGCAAGCCACGTTGTTTGACCTGGTAGAGCCGTCCTTTATGGGGCTGGCTTTGGCCGAAGTGTTCTCCCGATGCGGTGCGTGCCAGGAATTCCGCGTAGACCTCGGCACTGGCCTGCACGCTGCGCCAGAAGAGTCCTAGTTCGTCGTCTTCGGCTTGGACTTCCGGGCTGATGTGGGCGATGAGGCCGCCGGTATCGATGCCGGTGTCGATCCAGTGCAGGGTGCAGCCCACCTTCTCCGGCTCGCCGTTGTATAGGGCCCAGAAGGTGCAGTCCGCGCCCCGGTATTCGGGGGACAGGCCGCCGTGGAGGTTGGCGATGCCCAGGCGGCCTTCCCTGAGCAGGTCGCCGCGGATGAGGGAGGTGCCGAATACACAGAGCATGTCGGGCTTCAGTTCACGGGCCAGCTTTACCACGTCCGGGTGGTTGATGTGGGGGAATTCGCGTACCAGTTGCGGATGATCCAGGTGGGGAGCCGTGTCGCCGAAGAAGAACTGGCCTTCCCGGTTGCCGGTGTAGCGGCGGCGGTCCCGCAGCCAGCGCCAGGCCTTGCGGAAGAAGTTGTCCGGCCGCAGGGTCTTGGCCAGTTTCTTCCAGGAAAACTCGGAGCCGTTTTCCTGCACGATGGCCAGCACGTCGGCGGTCCGGCACAGGGCGTTGGCCACATAAAGGTGGCGGGGACTGCGGCCGCACAGGACCATGACGCGGAGCTTAGCCATGGGGCTTCACCTGGGGCACGGGGGGGATGGCCACGTCAGCCATATCCATCATCAGGGCGTCGGCGAAGAACTTGGCCGCCCAGTTGGGGTATTCGAAGCGGGAATAGTCGCCCCAGATGGGGCTGGAGCCGGCAATGCCGCCCCGGATGGTGGCGTCCCCATCGTCCAGGCGCTGGGTGGACTTGAGATAGGCCAGGCCCGCCCGGGCGTGGGTACGAAAGGATTGGTCGCCGGTGACCTGGGCCATGCGGGTCCAGTTCAGGCTCATCTGGGCGATGCCCGTGAGGCAGGCGTAGCCGGCGTCCGCCAGCCAGCCGTCCTTGTAGGTGCCCGCCAGCCAGCCGTCCTGGCGCTGGGCCCGGGCCACGCCCTTGCCGGCCTTGAGGGCGGAGTCGATGTAGCGCTGTTCCCCCAGCAGCACGCCGCATTCCAGGAAGCCCCGGATGGCGTAGGCGATGGTGTGGGTGAAGGGGGAGCGCTCGGGCACGAAGGCGTTGGTGGCGTACCAGCCGGAGGGGGTCTGCTGGGCGAGGGCCCAGTCCAGGTTGCGGCGGGCGCCGTTCACCAGGGCCTGCTCGCCGGACACCAGGCCCGCTGACAGCAGGGCCCAGGTGGCCCGGGTGTTGTAGACGTGGGGCGTGGCGTTGTGCTCGAACTTGCGGAAGCAGCCGTCCGGGTCCTGCTGCCGGACGAACCAGTGGCCGGCCCGCACCATGGCCTCCAGGCAGTCCTGGCGGCCCAGCTGTGTGTAGCCCGCCACCAGGCCGTGCATGATCTGGCCCTGGTTGAAGATCACCGGGTGGGAGCCGGGCTCGCCGAAATGGCCGGGGAAGGCGCCGTCGGGGGCCTGCAGGGAGAGTTCCCAGTCGATCATGCGGCCGGCCCGGTCCACCAGTTCGGGCCGGTTCAGGATCTTCGCGGCGGCCAGGAAGGTTTCGATGATGTAGCCGGTGGTCTCCGGGTAGCTGGGCAGCCAGCCGTCCTCGAAGCTCCAGCCGGCGGAGACGCCGCCGGCGTCGGATTTTCCGTCGCGCACGTCCTGGGCATGGCAAAGCCAGTCGACGGCGGCGGCGAGATGGGCTTTGTGGTCCCGCTGTTCCTGGGTGGCGGGCTGGGTGACATCCGCCATGATCAGGCGCAGATGGCGGGGCCGCCAGGGTTGATAGCGGAAGGGCAGGCCGATGAGTTTGGCGATGTCCATTTTTATTGGTTCTTCTCGGGTTGTGGATGGCCGGCGGCATGCTCCAGGCCGCCTTCCAGCCGCACGTGGCTGACCACGTAGCGGTGCTTGCCGGAGGCTTCGGGCGGGATGGTATCCAAAAGCCGGACACGGATGCCAACGTCGTCGCCCAGGCGTTGCCGCAGGCCGGATTCTATCGCCTGGGTCATTTCAGGTTGCCAGCGGCCATTGGGAACGACCTGGACTTCCATATCCCGTCGTTCGTGCTGGATCAGCTTGAACTCGCCCACGCCGTCCACGGCCCGCAGCACGTAGATGCCGGCCAGGGCGTGCATGATGGTGCCGTCGCCGCGCACCAGGAAATCCGTCTGCCGGCCCATGACCTCGGCGATGACGTGGAGGCCTCGACCATCCCTGTCCGGTTCGGGACTCATGCGCACCATGTCGCCGGTGCGGTAGCGGATGAAGGGCTGGGCCTCGGAACACAGGCCGGTCATGACGGCCTCACCCATCTCGCCGGGGGCCACGGGGTTGCCATGGGGGTCCAGCACTTCCAGGATGATGCTCTCGCTCATGAGCAGCATCTGGCCGTGGGGGGTCTCGTGGGCGGTGAAACCGATGTCGCGACTGCCGAATTCATTGGCCACGGGTACGCCGAAAACCTCGCTGAGCAGGGCGCGCTGGTGTGCGTAGAGGGGCTCACCCGTGGTGCAGACCACCTTCAGTTTCGGCAGGCGGGGGCGCCGGCCCCGCTCCCGGGCATGGGCGGCCAGCAGGGCCACGGAACTGGAGTAGCCATAGATGCAGCGGGGCTGGAAGGATTCCATGGCATCCAGGTAGTGGTCCATGCGTGCTGGCGTCATGGCGAAGGCATTGAGCACCAGCTGGTTCAACAGGCGGTCCCGGACGGTCTTCACCCAGTCCGTCTTGTTGAGTTCCACGGGGGCGCCCCAGATATAGGCCTCCGGCTCGCCTACCTCCACCCCCCACCAGCGCCGCGCGCGGATGCGGCCGGCGGCATCGGAGGCCTGGCGGTTGCGGCCGAAGAAGAAAATCAGGGGCTGTCCACTGGAGCCGCCGGTGTTGTACTGGTAGGCCCCGCCGGGCACGTCCTTCCACACCAGCTGT
>CAZREY010000126.1:0-7398 GCA_964599015.1 uncultured Thiobacillus sp. | reverse complement strand
CCCATGAAAACACAAAGCCCCCAAATCGTGGGGGCTTTGTCAGCAGTCTGAAGCCGGCATCAGCCGGCTTTTTCCTTGAGGCCGGGTACGCGTTATGCCGCCGGAGGCTGGTCCGCGTGCTTGGTCTCCACCATCACCAGGGGTTCCGCGGCGGCGGTGTCCTCGGTCTTGGGGCGGGCCCGGCGACGGGGGTTGGAGGGAGGTCCCCACTCGGCAGGCTGTTCGCCAGGCTCGGCGGCGGGGGTGGAATGGGTTTCCACCATCACCAGGGACTCAGCCGGGGCGGCTGCCTCGCTGCCGGAACGGCGGGGGCGACGACGGCGGGATCCGCCTCCCTGGGGGGCGCCTTCCTCAACCTCTGCTGCCGCTTGAGCCTCGCCGCCGTGGGTTTCCACCAATTGCAGGCCGGCAGCTTCCAGATCCGGCTTCGCCAGCGGGGCTTCCACGGGCCTGGGAGCGGCTACCCGGGCAGCCACCTGGGGTTCCACGGGCGTCGGCGCTGGCGCGGCGGGGGCTACAGCAGGAGCTGCCGGGGTGCTTTCCACTTCGACCATGACGGGCTCACGCTCCGCAGCCGCAACGGTTTCGGTGGAGGCGGTCGTCTCGGTGGCTTCCAGTTCAATGACGGCCTGATCTTCCATGGCACCCGCCGCTTCACCACGGCCCTCGCCCCGGCGGCCACGGCTGCCGCGACGGTTGCGGCTGCCACGGGAACGGCCTTCCCGTTCCTCGCCGCCTTCCACCGCAAGCGCGGCTTCCGGCCGGGCCAGGGCGGCTTCAGCCTCCACCGGCGCCTGCTGGGGACGCTCGGCCCGTTCCGGGCGCTCGCGGCGCGGGCGTTCCTGCCGCTCTGAGCGTTCCTGGCGCTCCGGACGCTCCGCACGGTCACGGCGTTCGCCGCGCCCTTCCTGGCGTTCGCCCCGGGCGGCGCGCTCTCCGCCTTCGGGTTTCTCCACGCGTTCGCCGCGTTCGCTCCGCTCGCCGCGTTGGCCCCGTTCACGGCGCTCGCCACGGCTGTCGCGGTTGTCCCGGCTGCGGCGGGCGTCCCGCTCGCGCCGGGGTTCGGCCTTCTTCACTTCCGCCGGCTTGGCTTCCTCCGCGGGGGGGGCATTCACGCCCCGCAGCCAGCCCACGATGCGCCCGAACAGACCGGGTTTGCCGGCTTCCGGGACGGGGGCCGGGGCCGCCGGGGGGGGGGCTGGGGCGGGCTGGGGCGGGGTGATGCCCTGGACCGCGGCCTGGGGCCGTTCGGGTTTGGCGCCGCCGCCGGCCTTGCCTTGTTCCTCTTCTTCCGCCGGTTTTTCCACCATCTTGTAGCTGGGGGCCTGGGTCTCGGCCTGGTTGAGCTGCTCGTGGCGCAGGCGGGTGAGGGTGTAGCGGGGGGTCTCGAAGTGCATGTTGGGGATGAGCATGACCTCCACCCGGTGGCGCGCCTCGATGGCCAGGATGTCGTGCCGCTTCTCGTTCAGCAGGAAGGTGGCCACGTCCACGGGCAGTTGCAGCTGGACGGCACCGGTACCTTCCTTCATGGCCTCTTCCTGGAGCATGCGCAGCAGGTGCAGGGCGAAGGATTCGGTGCTGCGCACGTGGCCCGTGCCGGAACAGCGGGGGCAGGTGACGTAGCTGGTCTCCCCCAGTGAGGGCTGGAGGCGCTGGCGGGACAGTTCCAGCAGGCCGAAACGGGAGATCTTGCCGGTCTGCACCCGGGCCCGGTCATAGTGCAGGGCATCCCGCAGGCGGTCTTCCACCTCCCGCTGGTTGCGCTGGCTTTCCATGTCGATGAAGTCGATGACGATGAGGCCGCCCAGGTCCCGCAGGCGCAGCTGGCGGGCCACTTCCTCGGCGGCTTCCAGGTTGGTGTTGAAGGCGGTCTGCTCGATGTCGCCGCCCTTGGTGGCCTGGGCGGAGTTCACGTCGATGGACACCAGGGCCTCGGTGTGGTCGATGACGATGGCGCCGCCGGAGGGCAGGGTGACCGTGCGGGAATAGGCGCTCTCGATCTGGTGCTCGATCTGGAAGCGGGAGAAGAGGGGCACCGGGTCGGTGTACAGCTTCACCTTGTGGACGTTGGGCGGCATCACGTGGGCCATGAACTGCTTGGCCTGCTCGCAGATGTTGGGCTCGTCAATGAGCAGTTCGCCGATGTCGGGGGTGAAATAGTCGCGGATGGCGCGGATCACCAGGCTGGATTCGGCGTAGATCAGGAAGGCGCCGGTCTGGCCCTGGGCGGCGCCGTCGATGGCGGTCCAGAGCTGGAGCAGGTAGTTCAGGTCCCATTGCAGCTCTTCCACACTGCGGCCGATGCCGGCGGTGCGGCCGATGAGGCTCATGCCGGCAGGCACTTCCAGCTGGGCCAGGGCGTCCCGCAGCTCGTTGCGTTCCTCGCCCTCGATACGGCGGGACACGCCGCCGCCCCGGGGGTTGTTGGGCATGAGCACCAGGTAGCGGCCGGCCAGGCTGACGAAGTTGGTGAGGGCGGCGCCCTTGTTGCCCCGCTCGTCCTTTTCCACCTGGACCACCAGTTCCATGCCTTCCTTGAGGTGGTCCTGGATCTTGCCCCGGCCCACGTCGCCGTTGCCGATGGCGGCGCGGGAGATTTCCTTGAAAGGCAGGAAGCCGTGGCGCTCGGTGCCGTAATTGACGAAGCAGGCTTCCAGGGAAGGTTCGACGCGGGTGATGACCGCCTTGTAGATATTGCCCTTGCGCTGTTCCTTGCTGGCGGATTCGATGTCGAGGTCGATCAGTTTCTGACCGTCGACAATGGCGACGCGGAGCTCCTCCGCCTGCGTCGCGTTAAACAACATACGTTTCATTTTTTACCCCAGCGCTTCCCGCGCCCCGGGGATAAACCCGCGCCGCCGATGATTGAGCGGCAGCGATGCGAGCAGGGGATCAGGCGGCTAGGTTGTTCTTGTCGCTGAACGGCTGGTGCATGTTGCGGTTTATCTTTCTTTTCCCGGCGGCGGACCGCAGGGCGTCAAATCCGGGTTCGGGTCGCGCAAACTGTGCGTTACCATCGCTGCTTTTCTTCGGGGTCGCGGGCCTTGGGGGTTCTGTCCGGCAGCGCCGATATTCATCGAGGCGCGGTTTGGGAACACGGGGCGGGCGACCCGGAAGCAGCCGGTGAGCGGGGACGACCGGCACCCAATCCGGTGCGCGGGCAGGATCTTCAACGCCCCTTTTGCACCAATTTTGAGCTGGCCGAGTATAAGCGAATGCAAGCAGACGGCAAAGTCACTGTAACAAAAGAATTTATCGGTCCGGAAACGGCCGGCCAGCGTCTGGACAATTTCCTCTTCCGTCACCTGAAGGGGGTGCCCAAGAGCCGTATCTACCGCATGCTGCGGGAGGGGGAGGTGCGGGTGTCCGGCCGGCGGGCCAAGCCCGAGTACAAACTGGCGGAAGGGGACATGGTGCGCATTCCCCCCGTGCGGGTGGCGGAGCGGGAAGTGCCGTCGGCCATGGGGACCTTCAGCCACCCCCTGCTGGATCGCGTCATCTACCGGGACGATGCCTTGCTGGTCATCGACAAGCCCTCGGGTCAGGCCGTCCATGGCGGCAGCGGGGTGAGTCTGGGGGTGATCGAGCAATTGCGCCTGGAATTGCCCAATGCGCGCTTTCTGGAGCTGGCCCATCGCCTGGACAAGGAGACCTCCGGGGTCCTGGTGCTGGCCCTGAAGCGTTCCGCCCTGGTGGAACTGCACCGCATGCTGCGGGCGGGGGAGATGCGGAAGCACTACCTGGCCCTGGCCACGGGATTGTGGCGGGATCCCCTGCGGCACGTGAAATTGCCCTTGCAGCGCTACCTGAACGAGGAGGGGGAACGCCGGGTGGCGGTGGACGACGAGGGCCAGCGGGCCCACACCGTCTTCCGCCTGGTGCGAGTCTATGAAGACTGCTCCCTGCTGGAGGCGGAGCTCAAGACCGGCCGCACCCACCAGATCCGGGTGCATCTGGCCGCCCTGGGCCACGCCATCGCCGGCGACGACAAGTACGGCGACGCGGCGCTGAACCGGGCATTTCGCAAGGGGGGGCTGCGGCGCATGTTCCTGCATGCCGCCCGGTTGGAGATGGCCCACCCCCTGACCGGCGAACCCCTGGTGCTGGAAGCGCCCTTGCCCCAGGACCTGGAATCCTTCATCGCCACCCTTGCTCCCAAATCTTGATCAGGCGGGCGGCGTGGTGTCACGTCGTGCCGTTCATTCCTTCGCCGGGCTCGGCATTGGCACGCTGGATATCCAGTTTTTTCATCTTTTCCCACAGGTTCTTGCGGCTGATGCCCAGCAGGTTGGCGGTTTCCTGGATTAGCCAGCCTTGGGAATCCAGCGCCCGCAGGATGTAGTCCCGTTCGTGTCCCGCCAGGTAATCGCCCAGGCTGTCCCGGGGCTGGGCCGGCGGGGCGGGGGAGGCGTCACCGAAGAGCAGGTCCGGAGTGAGCAGCGGGCCCGTGGCCAGGACCCGGGCCCGCTCCAGCAGGTGCTTGAGTTCACGCACGTTGCCGGGCCAGGGGTGGTCCAGCAGGGCCCGCTCCGCCGCCGGGGAGAGCATCAGGCGGCGGCCGTCCCCCACCTGGGCGGCCTTGTCCAGAAAGCGGGCCGCCAGCCAGAGAATGTCCTCCCTGCGCTCCCGCAGGGGAGGCACGCGGATCTGGATGACGTTGACCCGGTAATAAAGATCCTCGCGGAAGGCCCCCTGTTCCACCCGGGCCTTGAGGTCCTGGTGGGTGGCGGCGATGAGGCAGAATTCAACGGGGATGGGTTTTTCCCCCCCCACCCGGGTGATCCGGCGTTCCTGGATGGCGCGCAGGACCTTGACCTGCATGGACAGGGGCATGTCGCCGATCTCGTCCAGGAACAGGGTGCCCCCCTCGGCCTGCTCGAACAGGCCCCGCTTGGCGCGGATGGCGCCGGTGAAGGCGCCCTTTTCGTGGCCGAACAGTTCCGTTTCCAGCAGGCTTTCCGTGAAGGCGCCGCAATTGACGGCCACGAAGGGGCGGCCGGCGCCCCGCAGGGTGTGCAGCTTGAGTGCGACCCGCTCCTTGCCGACGCCGGACTCGCCGGTGATCAGCACCGAGGCCCGGCTTTGGGCCAGCCGGGGCAGCAGTTCCTCCACGGCGCCCATGGCCGGGGAGATGCCCAGCATGTCGTCATCCGTGCCGCCGGGCTCGCCGCAGGCGGTGATCTCCTTGAGCTTGCCCAGCAGCAGGTCCGGTTCGAAAGGCTTCAGCAGGTAGTCCACCGCCCCGAGCTTGAGCAGCCGCACAGCCTGGTCCACGGCCCCGTGCCCGGTCATGAAGATGAAGGGGGGCAGGGCGATGCCGGCATCGATCAACTCCAGATACAACGCCTCGCCCGACATGTCCGGCAGCCGGATGTCGCTGACCACGGTGCTGTAATGCTGGCTGCGCAGGGCGGCAAGGGCGGATCTGCCGGTCTTGTGCCAGTCGCAGGGGTGCCCCTCCAGTTCAAAGCGCAAGGCCAGGGCGCCGCCCATGATTTCGTCGTCCTCGATCAGGCAGATGCGGCAGGCGCTCATGCCGATTCTCCTTGTTCTTCCGGAAGGTCCACCGCGAAGCGGGTCCATCCCTCGCGGCTGTCCACTTCGATGCGGCCATGCAGCTGCTGGACGATCTGGTAGGTGACCCACAGGCCCAGGCCATGGCCTTCCTCGTTGCTTCCGCTGAAGGGTTCGTACAGATGCGCCAGCAACTCGGGCGGGATGGTCCGCCCATTGTTGCCCACCTCGATGCGCAGGCCGGCATCGTTCCGCGCGACGCGGGCCACGACATGCCCATTGCCCCCGGCTTGGGCGTCGGGCATTTCCCCGGCGGCCTGGACCGCGTTGAGCAACAGGTTGATGAGTACCTGCCGCACCAGGGTGGCGGGCAGGTGGATGTCCTCTTCCAGGCCGTTGTGCCAGTCCCATTGCACCGACCGTTTCCTGGCCTCCTGGGCCAGCAGGGTGTGGGTGTCCTCAACGTCCTGGCGGGTCAGGTCCCGGCTCTTGGCCTTGGCTTCCACCAGCAGGGCGGCAACGATGTCCTTGATCTGATGCAGGCCCCGCTCAAGCAGGGGCACCACCCGGTCCAGCACCGGGTCGTGGCCGCCGTGGCGCTTCAGGGTATCCAGGGCGGTGAACAGGCCCCCCAGGGGGTTGTTGATTTCATGGGCCATGCTGGCGGTCAGGCGTCCCAGGGCGGCCAGACGGTCTGATTGCACGACCTGCCGTTCAAGGTTTTCCTTGTCGGCCAGTTCGTGCCGCATCTGGTCGTAGACCCGGAACAGGCGGCCCAGCTCATCGTAGTGGGGGTAGATGCGGTCCGGGAGGGGAGCCGGCAATTTCCGGCCCAGGTCCCCCATGCGATGGGTCAGCAGCAGCAGCGGCGAGGTCATGCGGCGGCCCCAGAACCAGCTGATCGGCAGCAGGATCAACAGCACGGCGAGGGTGGTCCAGGCATTGCGCCTGACGATCCTGTCGAAGCTGGCCCGGTAGTAGTCGGCGGGGTGGGCCAGCACCAGGGTGCCCAGGGTCACGCCGTCGGCCACCAGGGGGATGGCCAGAAAGATGCGTCCGGACTCCAGGATCGTCAGCCGGCCCTTGCCTTGCCGTAATTGTGATTGCAGTTGCGTGAATTCCGGTCCCAGCTCGGCCAGGGGGGTTTGCAGGGGATGGCGCCTGGGCTTGGTGGATGCGAACACCCGGTCCGCCGCGTCCAGCACGATGATGCATTCCAGCTGGAAACTGGGTTGCCGTTCTTCCGCCTTGGCCAGGAAGTTGATGATTTCATAGGCCCGCCAGACATCGTCCTGGGACAGGGCGGTATAGAGCGTCCTCACCAGGGTGCGTCCGAGGATCTCGGAACGGACGAGCATGTTCTTCTTGATGTTCTCCCGGGTCTGCACCAGGTTGCTGCCGGTGATGGCCATCGCCGTCACCAGGATCAGGAGGCCGCCCCAGAGGGGCAGCTTGTGGCGCAGGCTGAGATCGAACAAACCCATGTCACCGGCCTTCCATGGCGCGGACGATGTCCTGTATCGGCCGGTACAGCTCGGCGCGCGGCAGAGTGAAGCCGTCCAGGTTCATTTGTTCTAGAACGGCCCGGCCATGGGCATCGCCGGCCATGCCGATCAAGGCCTGCTGAAGGTCCCGGTAATCCCGCGCGGGCAGGGCATGGCCCACCACCAGGGGAGGAAAGCCATATTCGGGGGAGCGGGCCGCGACCCGGGAGGAGATGGAGGCCGGCGCCTCGGACGAGCCGCGCGGCGCCTGGTGGGCGAACCTCCTTCTCGTCGTGGGCGGCGTCGGGATGCTCGTCCTCGGGGCGCGCTGGCTCGTCGACGGCGCCGTCGTCTTCGCCCGCGCGCTCGGCGTCTCGGAGCTGATCATCGGCCTGACGAT
>CAZREY010000125.1:0-7410 GCA_964599015.1 uncultured Thiobacillus sp. | reverse complement strand
GCAGGCCCGTCATGGCCATGCCCGCTGTGACGCCGGCGGCGGCGTGCTCGGACTCCGGCTCCACGAAGATCAGGGGCCGGCCGGCCACGTTCACATGCCCGGCGGCAGCGGATTCGGCCCAGTATTCGCCCATCTGGGTGGAGGGGGTGATGGGATAGGCGCCGGCGGCGTCGGAGGCTTCCCGCTCCACCAGGATGACCGCGGTGTTGCCGTCGATGGCATCCCGCACACCGGGGTATTTCACCACCTTGGCCTCGGCCTGGGTCCCCCCGCCGGTCTTCTCCAGCAGATGCTTTTCGAACAGTTGCTTGATCATCGGACTTCTCCTCTCCACATCCGCGCGGGGCCTAGGCCTACAGCGCACTTTCCACGGGCAGGGCTTCGGTGCGCACGATGCGCTTGGCCTCCCTGCCCTTGTTGACCTTGCCGTCGTCCAGCCAGACGATGGCGCCGCTGGGGCAACGCTGGATCACCTCGGGCGTCGCCAGTCTGTTCCTGCTGTAATCGATGACCGCCAGTTCCCGCTCCAGATGCATGAGGCCGGCGGGGGCGTCGGCCACGCACTTGCCGCAGGCGGTGCAGGCCACCTCGCACTGCAGCTCGGCGGTGTCGCCATCGGCGTGGTTCTTGCAGGCCACCCACAGGTGATGGGAGACGGGCTCCAGGGAGAACAGGTCCTTGGGGCACACGTCCACGCAGTCGCCGCAGGCGGTGCACTTGGCCGTATCCACCACCGGCAGGCCGAACTGGTTCATGGAGATGGCATCGAACCCGCACACGGTCTCGCAGTCCCCCAGGCCCAGGCAGCCCCAGGCACAGGCCTTGCCGCCGCCCCCCACCACGGCCGCGGCACGGCAGGTGCCGAGGCCCTGGTAATGGGCGCGCATGCGGGCCACGTGGCGGCCGCCGGCGCAGGCCAGGCGGGCCACGCGCTTTTCCACCCGGCCCAGATCGACGCCCAGGAACTTGGCGATGAAGGTGTTGGCCTCGGGACCATTGACGGTGCACTTGGCCGGCTCGATGCGGCCGGCCACCAGTTCTTCCGCGAAGTTGCGGCAACCGGCGGTACCACAGGCGCCACAGTTGGATTTGGGCAGGAGTTCCTCCACCTGCTCGATGCGGGGATCTTCGAAGACATAAAGCCGCTTGTTGGCGATCGCCAGCAGCCAGGCGAGCAATCCACCCAGCAAGGCCATGAAGATGCCAGCAAACACCAAGCTGCTCATGCACTCCTCTCCATAAACCCGACCAATTCAGTCGGAATCAACAACCAAGTAGGTTTGAAGATCACTTGGTCTTAATTGTTACGGTTAAGAGTCTAAGAATTTTTTAATTATTGAATTGCGCAATTATTTCAATTGTGTGTATTGAATGCTTTAATGTGAGCGCAATGGCCCCAGGAGACCACCATGCGTGAAGACTCCCCCCTCTATTACAAGAACAGCCGGCTCAAGCAGTTGCGGGCTTTTTCCCAGGTGGTGCGAAGCGGCAGCATTTCCAAGGCGGCGGAGAAGCTGTTTCTGTCCCAGCCTTCCGTTTCCCTGCAGATACAGGCCCTGGAGCGGGAACTGGGGGCCACGCTGTTCGAGCGCCGGGGCCCCAGCCTGAAGCTGACCCCCGAGGGCGAGGTCCTCTACCAGCTGGCGGACCCGCTGGTGGAGGGCATCGATCGCCTGCAGGAGAACTTCGCGGCCCATTTCGGCAAGATCGACTCCGGCGAACTGAACATCGGCGCCGGCGAGTCCACCATCCTCTACATCCTGCCGGAGCCCGTGCGGCGCTTCGTGGCCGCCTACCCTGGTGTGACCCTGAAGATGCACAACGTCACCGGCCGGGATGGCCTGAAGATGCTGCGCGGCGACGAGATCGACTTCGCCGTGGGATCCATGCTGGACGTGCCCGAGGACATCGAATACACCCCCGTGGTCACCTTCGACCCAATGCTCATCACGCCGCCGGACCATGCCCTGGCCCAGAAGGCCAGGTCGGGCGAGAAGGTGACCCTGGAGGACGTGAGCCAGTACGGCCTGATCCTGCCCCCGAGCCACCTGTCCACCTGGCGCATCGTCAAGTACGTGTTCCAGCAGCACAACCTCACCTTCACCGTGACCCTGGAGGCCGGTGGCTGGGAGGTGATCAAGAAGTATGTGGAACTGGGCATGGGCATTTCCATCGTCACCGACATCTGCCTCACCGGCGACGAGAAGCTGGCCCGCATCCCCCTCACGGAATACTTTCCCCAGCGGGGCTACGGCCTGGTGCTGCGCAAGGGGCGCTTCATGTCGCCCCAGGCCCGGCGCTTCATCGAGATCATGGAAAAGGTGTACGCGGAAGGCGGCCTGCCCCAGATGTAGCATCCTGTCGGTGCATGGACGGAAACGGGGCGCGCGGACTATATTGCCCCGCACCGCCTCTCCCGCGCCGATGCCGTGACCACAGCCCGCCCCGTCTTCTTCATCTCGGACCATACCGGCATCACCGCCGAGGTCATCGGCAAGAGCCTGCTGTCCCAATTCCCGGGCAATGCCTTCCACCTCGCCAACCTGCCCTTCATCGATTCCCTGGAAAAGACCCGGGCGGCGGCGGCCCAGATCCATGAGGCCTGGCGGCAGACCGGCATGCGGCCCCTGGTGTTCTCCACCCTGACGGACCCGGAGGCCCGTGCGGTGTTCAGGGATTGCAAGGCCCTGGTGATGGACATCTACGGCCACTTCCTGGGCATGATGGTGGACGAGCTGGGCACCCAGCCCCTGCCCAAGCGGGGCCGGGCCCACGGCATGAAGGACTTCGGCACCTACCATTCCCGCATCGACGCGGTGAACTTCACCCTGGACGCGGATGACGGTCTGAGCATGGGCAAATACGCCATCGCCGACCTGATCCTGGTGGGGGTGTCCCGCAGCGGCAAGACGCCCACCTCCCTGTACATGGCCATGCAGTACGGCCTGCGGGTGGCCAACTACCCCCTGACCCCGGAGGACTTCGAGCAGCCGGGCCTGCCCCGGACCCTGCTGCCCCACCTCAACAAGCTGTGGGGCCTGACCCTGTCGCCCGAACGCCTGGCCCAGATCCGCGCGGAGCGCCGGCCCAACAGTCCCTATGCCGCCCTGGAAACCTGCCGCTCGGAACTGGCGGAGGCGGAAACCCGCATGCGGGCGGCGGGCATTCCCATCATCGACAGCACCCACCGGTCGGTGGAGGAGATCGCCGCCCAGATCAAGCAATCCCTGCCGGCGCCACCGGATCAGGAGATCTGACGTACCCGCTCGAACAGGCAGACGGCCGCGGCGGTGGCCACGTTGAGGGATTCCACCCGGCCGGGCATGGGGATGGAGAAGGGCTGGCAGACTGCCTGGAGTGCCGGGCTCAGGCCGGCCCCCTCGTTGCCGAAGGCAAAGCCCACCCTGCCCTTCAGGTCCAGATCGAACAGGCTGTGCCTTGCCCCCAGCAGGCCGGCATAGACGGAGCCCGGGAAGGCGGCTGCCTCGGCGGCCAGATCCACACCTTCCTGGATGGACAACTGGAAATGGGCACCCTGCCCGCCCCGCAGGCACTTGGGCGACCAGGCCTCGGCACAGCCCTTGGACAGGCACACCCGACCCGCCGCCGCCGCTGCGGCCACCCGCAGGATGGCGCCCAGGTTGCCCGGGTCCTGGATGTCTTCCAGCAGCAGGAGAAAGCCGTCCGGGTTCGCGGCCGGATGGGAAATGTCGATCACCGCCAGCAGGCCGCTGGGGCTGTCCACGGGCGAGAGGGCCGCGAAGAGGTTCGGGGCCAGGGACACGGCGGCCACCCCCGGCAAACGCGTCCGCCATGCTTCCAGCGCGGAGGACGGAGAGGGTTCGGCGAATGCCAGCAGACGCGGCACATGGCCTGCCTGAAGGGCCGCCTGCAGCAGGTGTTCGCCGTCCAGCAGGGTCTGGCCCAGTTGCCGCCGGTCCCGCCGGTGCCGGGCCAGGCCCAGTAACTGGCGGTACGTAGGGTTGTCGCGGGAGGTGATGTGTTTCACGACGGGGTATCCCGCAATCAGGGACACTGGCCCACGGCCCCCTCGGCGCACTGATGGCCGTCCGGCCAGATGGCCCTGCCCAGCCGGGCGCCTTCCAGGCGGACTCCCTCCAGCCGGGCATCCTTCAGCACCGTGAAGCGAAGGTCGGCGCCGGACAGGTCCGATCCGCTCAGATCGGCCCCCGTCAGGTCCGCCCCGGACAGGTTGAGCCCTTTAAGATCGGCATTGCGCAGGTTGGCCTGGCCCAGGGCGGCATAGCTGAGATCGGCGCCAGCCAGCAACGCCCCTTCCAGGTTGATGCGCTCCATGCGCGTATTCCGTGCCACCGCCCCTTGTGCCACCAGCCCCCGCTTGTCGCAGCGGCTCCAGTTGACGGCCTCGGCCAGGGGGGCCGAACAATTGGCCGCCAGGCCGATTTCGGCCTGGATGCCGGATTCCCCCTGCTGGCCCCGCCAGATGAAGTAGATGGCGCTCAGCACCACCAGAATCGCCAGCAGGCCGGCCACCACGGGAGGGCGGCGATGCTGCTGTTTCCGCAGCAAGGTATCCGTTTCGGCCTGATCCTGGACCAGGGCCTGGCGGGTGCGCCGTTCCATGGCCATGTCATGGGGCTCGGCCTGATCGATGTCCGCCGTATCGTGGAGCCAGCGGTGGCGTGCCTGGGCCCGTTCCTCCCGCCAGGCCTGTCGGCTCATCTCCCCGCTTTCGGCCGGTTCAGCGTTTTCGGGGGAGTCCGGTGCGAATTGGCCGCTCTCCAGGATGGTGAGCCAGTCCACCTCATCCAGGCTGATCTGCCAGGCCGGCGTTATTTCTCCGTTCCCCAGGAACTCCCGGACCTGCAATGCCGGAAAAGGGCCGATGATCCGCTCACCTGGACGCTGGCGGAGATACCAAAGGGGCTGGGACATGGGCTTCCTGAAGGTGGCGTGACGAACCGTAGCCGGATTGTCCGCACAGTGAAGGCAAAAAAAAAGCCCGGTCGGGTGACCGGGCTAAATCCACCAAAGGAGGAGGATGGAGGAGACAACACTGATAATGCTTAGGGAGTAAGCATGAGCACCAGTGTCATTAGCATTTTCTAATATTGCTGTTTACGGAACAACACAAGCGTCGGGTACTGGAAATTGCCCCGGAAGACCATGTTGCGCATTCACAACACTCTGGACCAAGCCCCCTTCGCACACACTAATTGACGGGTTTGTCCGGAAAGAGGACGCTACACCTAGTATTCAGCCAAGGAGACCAACATGCCCGCATTTTCCCCGGAACACATAAGAACACTGGCTCTCGTGGGCCATGGCGGTGCCGGAAAAACCACCCTGGCGGAGGCGCTTCTGGCCCAGGCCGGCGCCATCGCCACCCCGGGGACCATCGAGCGGGGCGATACGGTCTGCGACTACGATCCCCTGGAAAAGGCCCATCTCCACTCCGTAAAAGTGGCGGTGACCCATCTGGAATCCGGCGATTGCCGCATTCATCTGCTGGACACCCCCGGTTACCCCGACTTCATGGGCCAGGCCATGACCGCCCTGGATGGGGTGGATACCGTGGCGGTGGTGGTGGACGCCAAGAAGGGCATCGAGCTCACCGCCCACCGCATGATGCACTGGGCCCAGACCCGCAAGCTGTGCCGCATGGTCATCGTCAACAAGATCGATATGGCGGATGCCGACCTGCCCGGCCTGCTGGCGGACATCCAGACCGCCTTCGGGCGGGAGTGCCTACCCATCAACCTGCCGGCTGGCGGCGGCGCCAAGGTCACCGACTGCTTCTTCAGCCCGGGGGGCGAAGCCGACTTCCTGGGCGTTGAGGCGGCCCACGGCGCCCTCATCGACCAGGTGGTGGAGGTGGACGAGGACCTGATGGCCACCTATCTGGAGCAGGGCAATGTGGCCCCCGATCAGCTCCATGCACCCTTCGAGAAGGCCCTGCGCGAAGGCCATCTGGTCCCGGTCTGCTTCGTATCCGCGCGGCAGGGAACAGGGGTGGCCGCGTTGCTGGACATACTCGTCAAGCTGCTCCCCAACCCCACGGAAGGCAATCCGCCCCTGTTCGTCAAAGGCGAAGGCGAGTCCGCCACCCCCATCCTGGCGGAGCCGGACCCGGCCAAGCATGTGCTGGCCCACGTGTTCAAGGTGGAAATGGACCCCTACGTTGGCCGCACCGCGGTGTTCCGCGTGCATCAGGGCACGGTGACACCGGATTCCCAGCTCTACATCGGCGAGTTGCGCAAACCCTTCAAGGTGGCCCACCTCTACCGCCTCCAGGGCAAGAAGCTGGAGCCTGTGGATGCCTGCATCCCGGGGGATATCTGCGCCGTCACCAAGGTGGACGACCTGTCCTTCGACTCGGTACTCCACGACGCCCCCGAGGACGACCACATCCACATGCGCCCCCTTGAATTCCCCCATGCCGTGTTCGGCCTGGCGGTGCGCCCGAAGAAGAAATCCGATGTGGACAAGCTCTCCGACGTGCTGCACAAGCTGGTGATCGAGGACCCGGCCCTCCACGTGGAGCACGATCCCACCACCCATGAGGCAGTGATCCGGGGCCTGGGCGAGACCCACCTGGCCGCCGTGCTGGAGAAGATGCGGGAACAGTTCCGCCTGGACGTGGACACCCACCCGCCCTCCATCCCCTACCGGGAGACCGTCACCCAGCCGGCCGAGGGTCATCATCGCCACAAGAAGCAGACGGGCGGGGCCGGCCAGTTCGGCGAGGTGTTCCTGCGCATCGAACCCCTGGAGCGGGGCCAGGGCTTCCAGTTCGTGGACGCGGTGAAGGGCGGCGTCATCCCCGGCACCTTCATCCCCGCCGTGGAGAAAGGCGTGCGCCAGGCCATGGAGGCCGGCGCCCTGGGGGGCTTTCCCATGCAGGATATCCGCGTCACCGTCTACGACGGCAAGACCCACCCGGTTGACGGCAAGGAAATCGCCTTCGTCACCGCCGGCCGCAAGGCCTTCCAGGAGGCGGCGGCCAACGCCCGGCCCATCATTCTGGAACCCATCGTGCGCATCGAGCTGACCACGCCGGAGGCCAACATCGGCGACGTGAGCGGCGACCTGTCCGGCCGGCGGGGCCAGATCACCGGCCACCAGACCGGCCGGGGCGGCATGCAGACCCTGCTGGGACTGGCCCCCTTGGCCGAACTGGAGAGCTTCCAGTCCCGGGTCAAGTCCCTAACCGGCGGCCAGGGTTCCTACAGCCTGGAATTCAGCCACTACGACCCGGTGCCGCCCCAGGTCCAGCAGCAGTTGGCGGCCAGGTACAAGCCGGCCCAGGAGGAAGACTGACTGTTCCCGGGCACTTCCCAACGAAAAAGGGGCCGATCGGCCCCTTTTTCATTACTCCCACTCTATTATCAACAAGGTTGCAACCATGTTGATTCGTAAGGAATATTT
>CAZREY010000124.1:286-7457 GCA_964599015.1 uncultured Thiobacillus sp. | reverse complement strand
AGACCTGGGGGGAGAACACCATCCGCTTCCACGCGGAAGAAGGGGCGCGGGACGGTTGAAGCCCGGCCGCGCCGGATGGCTCAATCGGCCTGGGGGGGAGATGCCTTGCGCTTGTCCCGCACGTAGAGGTTCTTGTCCTCGGTGCGCATCTCGAACAGGCCGATGGCCCGGAACAGGTCCTTGAGCTTGGCGTAGCCGTAGTTGCGGGAATCGAAGGAGTCTTTTTTGGAGATGTGCTGGCCCACAAGGCTCAGATTGGCCCAGCCATCATCCTCGGCGGCCGCCTTCACGGCACTGCGCAGCTTGTTCACCAGGCGGGCGTCGGCCCGCAGTTCCTTCGCGCCCAGCCTGGCCGGCTGGGCCTGGACGCCTGCCGCGGGTTCATGGGCCTCCTCCGCCGGCGGGGCGGGCTCCAGGTTGCCCAGGTTCTCCAGGTAGAGGAACTTGGAGCAGGCGTTGACGAAAGGCTCCGGCGTCTTCTTCTCGCCGAAGCCGAACACCTTCAGGCCGTTGGCGCGGATGCGCATCACCAGGGGCGTGAAGTCCGAATCGCTGGACACCAGGCAGAAGCCGTCCAGGTTCTTGGTGTACAGGAGATCCATGGCGTCGATGATCATGGCCGCGTCCGTGGCCCCCTTGCCCTTGGTGTAGGCGAACTGCTGCATGGGCTGGATGGCGTAGTCGTGCAGCACCGCCTCCCAGCCCTTCAGGTGGGGGCTCTTCCAGTTGCCGTAGGCCCGGCGGATGTTGATGACGCCATAGTTGGCCAGTTCGTCCAGGATCTCCTCGATCTTGCTGGCGGGGCTGTTGTCCGCGTCGATGAGCAGGGCGATGTTGGTGTCGTGGTTCATGAGCTGGCTCCTTGATCGTTGCTCATAGCTTCAACGCGATGGGCACCGGCCCCACCCGCCAGATGTCCCGGCAGTACTCGGCGATGGTGCGGTCCGAGGAGAACTTGCCGATGCGGGCCACGTTGAGGATGGACATGCGGGTCCACAGTTTCTCGTCCCGGTACGCGTCGCCCA
This sequence comes from uncultured Thiobacillus sp., assembly GCA_964599015.1. GTDB lineage: Bacteria > Pseudomonadota > Gammaproteobacteria > Burkholderiales > Thiobacillaceae > PFJX01. The sequence goes on along the minus strand of CAZREY010000124.1, from coordinate 6,432 downwards.
CCCGGCCCTGGCATTCGGCGTAGGCGGGGAAGTCCGCCAGGGCCAGGTATGCGTCGTGCCGGATGAGCTGGTCCACCAGGGGGCGGAACAGGTCCCGGTCGCCGTGGGAGAACAGGCCGCTGGAGATGAGGTCCAGGGCAGCGCGGATTTCCGCGTTGTCCCGATAAATGTCACCCGGACGGTAGCCTTCCACTTTCACCCGCTGCACCTCCTCCGCCGTGAGGCCGAAGAGGAAGAAGTTTTCCGCCCCCACCTCCTCGCGGATTTCCACGTTGGCGCCGTCCAGGGTGCCGATGGTGAGGGCACCGTTCATGGAGAACTTCATGTTGCCGGTGCCCGAGGCCTCCTTGCCGGCGGTGGAGATCTGCTCCGACAGGTTGGCGGCGGGGTAGACATGCTGGGCCACCCTGACGCTGTAGTCCGGCACGAACACCACCTTGAGGCGGTCCCGGATGTCCGGGTCCCGGTTCACCACCTCGGCCACCGCATTGATGAGCTTGATGATGAGCTTGGCCATGGCGTAGCCCGGCGCCGCCTTGCCGCCGAAGATGAAGGTGCGGGGCGGCAGGTCCAGGTGGGGGTCGTGCTTGAGGCGGTTGTAGAGGGCGACGATGTGCAGCACGTTCAGGTGCTGGCGCTTGTATTCGTGGATGCGCTTGGCCTGGATGTCGAACAGGCTGTCCGGGTCCAGGTGGATGCCCTGGGTGCGGGCGATGTGGTCCGCCAGGTGGGCCTTGCGTTCCCGCTTCACGGCCTGCCAGCGGCCCTGGAATGCGGCGTCGTCGGCCAACCGTTCCAGGCCCCGCAAACGGTCCAGGTCCCTGATCCACTCCGGCCCCAGGGTGTCGTCCAGCAGGGCGGACAGGCCCGGGTTGGAGAGCACCATGAAGCGCCGGGGGGTGACGCCGTTGGTCTTGTTCTGGAACCGCTCCGGCCAGGTGTCGTGGAAATCCTTGAGCACCGTCTCCCCCAGCAGGCGGGAGTGGAGTTCGGCCACGCCGTTGATGGCGAAACTGCCCACGCAGGCCAGGTGGGCCATGCGCACGTAGCGGGGCCCGGTCTCGTCGATGATGGACAGGCGGGCGATGCGGGCCTCGTCGTAGGGGTGGCGCAGGCGCATGTCGTCCAGGAAGCGGCGGTTGATCTCGTAGACGATCTCCAGGTGCCGGGGCAGCAGGCTCTGGAACAGGGGCAGGGGCCACTTCTCCAGGGCCTCGGGCAGCAGGGTGTGGTTGGTATAGGCGAAGGTGCGGGTGGTGACGCCCCAGGCCGTGTCCCAGTCCATGCCGTGGACGTCCACCAGCAGGCGCATGAGTTCCGCCACGGCGATGGTGGGGTGGGTGTCGTTGAGCTGGGCGGCGTATTTCTCGTGGAAGGCCTCCAGGGGCCGGCCCGTGGTGAGGTGGATGCGGAGCATGTCCTGGAGGGAGCAGGACACGAAGAAGTACTGCTGCATCAGGCGCAGGCGCTTGCCGCTGTCCACCTCGTCGTTGGGGTAGAGCACCTTGCTCACGGTCTCGGAGCGCACCTTGCGCATGACGGCGCCGGCGTAGTCACCCTGGTTGAAGGTCTGGAAGTCGAAGGACTCCGGCGCCTCGGCGGCCCACAGGCGCAGCAGGTTCACGGTGTTGACCCCATGGCCCAGGATGGGGGTGTCGAAGGCCACGCCCCGGAAGGTGTCGTCGGACACCCAGCGCACCCGCTGCCTGCCGCGGTCGTCCGGGTAGGTCTCGGTACGGCCCCCCACCTTGACCTCGAAGCTCACATTGGGCCGGCGCACCTCCCAGGGGTTGCCGTAATGCAGCCAGGTGTCGCTGGTCTCCACTTGCCAGCCGTCCCGGATCAGCTGGTCGAAGATGCCGTACTCGTAGCGGATGCCATAGCCGATGGCGGGAATCTGCAGGGCGGCCAGGGAATCCATGAAGCAGGCCGCCAGGCGCCCCAGGCCGCCGTTGCCCAGGCCCGGCTCCTCCTCCTGCTCCAGGATGGCGTCCAGGTCCAGGCCCAGTCCGGCCATGGCCTGGCGCACCTTGTCCATGATGCCCAGGTTGAGCAGGTTGTTGCCCAGGTGGGGGCCGGGCAGGTATTCGGCGGAGAGATAGCAGACCGTGCGGCAGTCGCTCTCCTTGTAGGTCCGCACGGTGTTCACCCAGCGGTGCAGCAGCCGGTCCCGCAGGGTGTAGGCCAGGGCCTGGTAGAGGTCGTTGGGGGTGGCCACCTCCAGGAAGCGGCCCTGGACGTAGAACAGGTTGTCCAGGAAGGCCTGGCGGATGGCTTCGACGGAGAGGCCGGTGCGGGTGGGTTCCGGCGTGGCAGGGGATGCCTGGGCGGGGGCGCGCTGCTTGCTCATGGGGTCTCCTGGGCGGGGTTGCCGCTTTGCTTGTTATGACCCGGCGATTCCGGTCCGCCGGGGCGACGTGGCGAATCCTATCCCCAGCCGCCTGCCAGGGCCACAGGACGCGATCCGTCCGGAATGGCGACCATGCCCCCTCATGGGGGCCAGTCCGGACCCTCCCGGCCATGGAAGCCGCAACGGCATCCGCTATGGTGTAAACATCGGCTCCCGATGTGTCCGGCGTGTCACGACGAGCCGGTGAGAGGAGGCGTTCATGCACACCAAACCGATCGAATTCCTGGGCGTCAAGGTGGTGGCCCTGCCTGTCGTGGATGCCGTCCGTGCCCATCGTTTCTATGCCGGGACCCTGGGGCTGCGGCCGGCCCACGAAGACGGGGAGCAGGTGGGATATTGGCTTGGAGACACCATCGCCATGCTCAAGGCGGATGGGGACCAGCGTCCCAGTGCCGTGCCCAATCCCCGGGTCACCCTGGAGGTGGAGGATGCCATGGGGATGGAACAGGCCCTGCTGGGCCGGGGGGTTACGGTTTCCGACCCGGTGCAACGCTATGGCTCGTTCCTGGTGGGCGGGTTTGTGGACAGCGAGGGCAATAAATGGTGGTTCTGCGGCCCAAGCGAGCCTGAAGCCTGAGCAGGCGTCTTAAAGCCGCCTTTCCACCATGGCCGCATCGTCGGCCAGGGGCTCCGCCGATACCTCGAAGCGGTGCACGGCCACGGTGCGGCCGTTCTCCGTCTCCACCGCCACCCGCCATTTCCCCGGGGCCAGGTTCTGCTTCCAGGTGTAGCCCCGGTAGCCGCCCTCCCGTCCGCCGGCCAGGCCGAAGCCGATGTGGGAGGCGGTGGTCCAGCCCCGTTCCTCGTCGTAGCGCGACCAGCGATGGTAGAGGCGGGTGTCCAGGCCGGCGGGGGCGAACACGGCGGAGACGCAGTAGATCCGCTCACCCGGCCCCACGCGCACTTCCTTGGATACCCGGCGCCAGAACACCCACCAGGGCGTCTTCTCCTGGCGCAGCACATAGGCGCCCTCTGTCTTGGTCAGGGCATGGCCCACGGCGATGTCCCGTTTCACCAGGGGCACGGGGGGAATGGCGTCGAGGAAATAGGCCAGCAACAGGCCGGCGGCGATGGCCCACACGGGGCGGATGCGCCCCGGCCGGCCCGGGGTCTTCAGGTGCAGCCAGTGGGCCAGGCCCGCCCCGGCCAGGGTGCTGAGGATGAACCAGACCACGGAGATGCCCCCCACCACGTGGGGCACCACGAAGTTCAGCAGCAGCATGGCGCACAGGCCGAACAGGGCCCAGGTGAGGGTGAAGCGGCGGTAGCGGTCTTCCAGGAATTCGTTGGCCACCAGCAGCACGCCCAGGCCCAGGGCCCACAGGGTGGCCAGGACATGGCTGGAGCTCTTGAAGTAGAAGATGAACAGGGCGGAGAACAGGCCGCCGAACAGGAACTGGAGCAGGAAATAGGGCCCGGCTGCCTGCCACCAGGGTGCTTCCCGCGCCGGCTCCGCGCCGGTCGGGGGGCTGGCCAGGCACTGCCGCCTGCCGAGCCACCACAGCAGGCCCCCGGCCGCCGCCAGATAGCCGGAAAGCAGCCACAGGTCCAGGGCCCCCACGGAGCGCCCCAGGGTCAGGGCGTCCCACAGGAAGCCGGCGAAGAAGGCCACCGCGGGCAGGGCCCGCTTGAAGTGGTGGAAGCTCAGGTCGAAGTCGGGATAGAGGTGGGGGATCATGGGAAAAGGCGATACCTCAACCGCGCTGGAGCCCGTATTTGTCCCGCACCTTTTCCTGGTACATGGCGTCGTCCGCCTGATGCATGAGGTCTTCCAGGGTGGGCGTGGACTCGCTGCACGTGGCCACGCCGATGCTCATCTTCGCCCGCACCGGGGGCGTGACGTCGGGCAGGGGGATCGCCACGGCCTCGCGCACCCGCTGCAGCAGGGCGTCCAGACTCGGTCCCACGCCGGTGTCCGGCAGCAGGGCCAGGAATTCGTCGCCTCCCACCCGGGCGATGAGGTCCGATGCCCGGAAGCACTGTTGCAATTGCCGGGCCACGTGGATCAGCAGCTGGTCGCCCACGTCGTGGCCATGGGTGTCGTTGACGACCTTGAAGTCGTCCAGGTCCATGTTCAACAGGGTCAGGTGGCGGCCGCTGCGCTTGGCCAGGGTGAACAGGTTCTGGCCGCTCAGGTTGAACTGGTGGCGGTTGGCCAGGCCCGTCAGGCTGTCCTGCAGGGCCATGGTCTGGACGCGCCGGTGGGCGGACAGGGTGGCGTGGGCCATGCCCGCCACCAGCAGGGCCAGGAGACCCGCGAACAGCCGCAGGGGGTAGCTTTCCATGTTGTCCAGGCCCGCCTTGGGCGTTTCGGACAGGCGGGCCGCCAACTGCCAGCTGCCCCCGGGAATGAAGACGTCCATGAGCACCGCGCCGGGGTCCCGGAACAGGGCGGGATTGCCCAGGAACACCTCCCCCTGGGCGCCCAGGCCATCCCGGCCCCGGAGCGCGTATTCCACGCCGTCGCCGGCCTGGCCCCCGGCCTGCCCCGAGATGCCCGCCTTGGCGAATATGGGCGTGGGGTCCACCGCCACCGAGGCCAGGCCCCAGTACTGCCTGGTGCCGTCCCGCCGGGTGAAGAGGATGGGGATGCGGTTGATGAGGCCCGGGCCACCCTGCACAAGTTCGATGGGACCGGCGACCACGGGCCGCTGTTCCTGCATGAGCCGCAGCACCGCCGTTCGCTGCCGGTCATTTTTCATGTAGTCGAGACCCAGGGCCTTTTCGTTGCCCGCCAGGGGATAGACATGGCGGATCACGTTGCCCGGCGCCAGGGCCACGCTGCGGATGGCGGGCTGGATGTGCACCAGGGAGGCGGCCACCTGGTCGAATGCCTCCGGCGTGTAAGCGGGGTTGCTCAGCACGAAGGTGGACAGGCCCAGGCTGAGGGAGAGGGAGGCGTTCAGCTCCGATTCCAGCACCGCCCGCACCGTGGACACATGGGCCTGGACCACGTTCTTCTCGATCTGCTGCCGACGCTCCTGTTCCAGGTGGATGAAGGATTCCAGCAGCAGAAAGGTGGCCACGCCCACCAGGGTGCTTACCAGCAGGGGGTGGCGGGTCAGGACCGCCGGGAGGCTGAAGCCTTTGATCACCGTGTCGTGTCCCGGGTGACGATGCGCCCGCTCATCGGCTGATGGGCTTGTAGCGGATGCGCTTGGGCTTGGCGCCTTCCTCGCCCAGGCGGCGCTTCTTGTCGGCCTCGTATTCCTGGTAGTTGCCGGCGAAGAATTCCCAGTGGGAATCCCCCTCGCAGGCCAGGATGTGGGTGGCGATGCGGTCCAGGAACCAGCGGTCGTGGGAGATCACCAGCACGCAGCCGGCGAACTCCAGCAGGGCGTCTTCCAGGGCCCGCAGGGTTTCCACGTCCAGGTCGTTGGAGGGTTCGTCCAGCAGCAGCACGTTGCCCCCCTGGATCAGGGTCTTGGCCAGGTGCAGCCGGCCCCGCTCGCCGCCGGAGAGGTTGCCCACGATCTTGCCCTGGTCGCCGCCCTTGAAGTTGAAGCGGCCCAGGTAGGCCCGGCTGGGCATCTCGAACTTGCCCACGGTGAGGATGTCCGCGCCCTCGGCCACGGCATCGAACACGGTCTTGTCGTCCGGCAGGCCTTCCCGGGACTGGTCCACGGAGGAGATCTTCACGGTGGGGCCGATGACGATCTCGCCCGAGTCCGGCTGCTCCCTGCCCTGGATCATGCGGAACAGGGTGGACTTGCCGGCGCCGTTGGGGCCGATGATG